>NZ_JBKEIS010000020.1:0-37310 GCF_046365365.1 Oribacterium sp. P9
TTTGTGATATCATCCTTCTGGTAACTAATCTTAAGTTGACGTTGGGTTGACGACATTGGGGTCAGACCCCATTAAGTAAATCACCTGTCGCGTACAGCGATGGCGATGTCCGGGTAATTCGTGATCACCGCGGTGACGCCGGCGTCGATGAGCATCTTCATGTCGGCGCGCTCGTTGACCGTCCAGACACGGGTCTTAAGGCCGCTCGCGAGGTACTCCGAGAGGAACTCCGCCATCTTCACGTGATATACGGCCGGGTGGAGTCCATCCACCCCGCTCTTCGCTGCATAGTCGTCCACACGCAGGATGACATCACTGAAGAGATACGCGGTTTCGGCGTCCGGCACAATGGACTTCAGCTTCTGCACGCTGTAGTGATTGAAGGACGAATAGATCACACGATCCTTCATCCCGGTCTCCTCCACGATGGCCGCCACCTTTTTCTCGATCTCCGGGTACCAGTAAATCCCTGTTTTCAGTTCAATGTTGACTGCTATACCCGATGGTCTGACCGCGTCGAGCACCTCTCGCAAGGTCGGTATGCACGCGTCCCGATACTTCGCGAAGCGCTCCCGGAGGACCACCATCTCCTTCAACTCCTGAAGGGTGAAGTCCTTGACGAAGCCACTCTGCCCGGTGACACGATCCACCGTTTCATCATGGATGACCACCGGAACGCCGTCCTTCGACAGCTGTACGTCCAGCTCGATGCCATCCGCGCCCTGTTCGATGGCGAGCAGAAATGCTTCGAGTGTGTTCTCCGGTGCATAACCGCTCGCGCCTCTGTGTGCAAAAACTTCTGTCTTACTCATGTTCTGCCTCTTATTAACCGTTCACGAGATTGTACTCGGTGATGGACTTGTTGATCTTATCGGCCATGTTCTTGACTGCAGTGTCCACATCCTCCTTGCCGTTCAGCATCGCCTCGATCTCGGACTCAACGGTTGCACGTGCCTCCGGGAAGACGCTTAAGAGTGCGCCGCAGTACTTCGGTGAAGAATCGTGGAGCTGGTCGATCGCGGTTTCAAACTGCGGATACTTCGCGATGTTGTCCTTGAAGACCTGCTCGTCCTGTGCCTTCGTGGTCACCGGGAAGTAGCCGGTCTGCTCGTTCCAGTACGCCTGCGACTCTGGAGAGATCAGGAACTTGACGAACTCCCAGGTCGCACGAAGCTTCTTCGGGTCGTTGTTGTTGAGTGCCCAGAGGGATGCACCACCGATGGAGACACCGCCCTCATCGCTGGACTTGATCTTCGGGAAGTATGCCGTACCTACCTCGAACTTGCCGTTGACATCCTGAAGGATCTGCTTCAGCGAGGCCGTGGAGCCGAGGGTGATGGCGGACTTGCCGGCAGAGAAATCGGCGAGTCCGGAATCGCCGCCCTTGCCGACGATCGGTGCATAGCCATCCTTGTTCAGCTTCTGCCACTCGGTGAGGATGTTCTTCGCCGCGCCGTTCTGATCGAAAGCAACGGCGGTCGCTGCTGCGTCACGGCCGTTGCCGTTGTCTGCATACGCGAGCCCCTGCTTGCCGATGAACTGCTCGAAGAACCAGCCGTAGATGCCGAGAGACATCGCTTCCGCTGCGCCGCCCTTCGTAGTCAGCTGCTCACCGATCTGGTCGATCGCCTCGAGGCTGTCCGGGATCTCCGTGATGCCGGCCTTCTCGAACATATCCTTGTTGTAGTACATGATCGGGGTCGAGGAGTTGAACGGCATGGAGTAGAGCTGGTTGTCGATGGTGTAGTATGCCGCAAGGTTCGGCTCGATCGCGGATACGTCATACTGATCAGCGTCGACCATGCCCTGCATCGGGACGATCCAGCCGGACTCGATCATGAAGCGGGTACCGATCTCATACACCTGTACGAGGTCTGCGCCCATGTTGCCCATCTGTGCGCTCTTCAGCTTGTTGAGGGAGTCGTCATAGGAGCCCTGGTACTGTGCGTCTACCGTGATGCCGTACTCATTTTCGTCGTTGAACTTTTTTACGAGGGTATCGATCGCCTGGCCATTGACACCGCCCATGGAGTGCCAGAAGGTGATGGTGGTGCCGTTTACGTCCTTCGCATCCGCCATATCAACGCTTGCTGCTGCGGCTGCCTCGGTGGTTTCCGCCTCACTCTGTGCAGCGGTCTCCGCGGCTGTGGTCTGGTCGCCTGCATTGGCCGCCGTCGTCGCTGGTGCCGCATCTGTCGCGGCTGGTGTTCCGTTTCCACAGCCGGCCATCATGGCAGCGGTCATGGATGTTGCAAGCACTAAGGATAATGCTCTCTTTTTCATTTTTCCTCCTCCGTAATCGTGGGATTACGCAATGTGATATATAGAATCGGGACGGTCCCGTTTCTAATGTGATATTTCAAGTTTATGGGGTCTGACCCCACCATTGGCCTGTTATCCCTTCACCGCACCCGAGAACATACCGCGGATGAGCTGCTTCTGACCGATGATGAAGATCGAGATCGACGGGATGATGATCATCACAACGCCGGCAATCATCAGGGTGATGGACTGGGAATCGACGCTGTCGAGCATGCTGATACCGATCTGGACGGTCCGCATGCGGTTCGAGCCGGTGACGAGCAGCGGCCACATGTACATATTCCAGGCATTGATGAAGGTGTAGACAGCCATCGCGCCGATCGCGGATTTCGTGAGCGGAATCAGGATCTTCACGATGAAGCACAGGTTGCTGCAGCCGTCGAGCTTCGCGGACTCATAGAGTGACTTCGGGAAGCTCATGTAGAACTGTCGAAACAGGAAGATGCCCATCGCAGAGGTCAGGTATGGGATGATCAGCACCGGGTAGCTGTCGAGCATGCCCCAGCCGGCCACCGTCAGGTAGTTCGAGATGATCGTCGCCTCGCCCGGCACCATCATGGTCGCCATGACGAGCGCGAACAGGATGCCCTGGCCCGGGAACTCGAGGAACGAGAAGGCGAAGGCCGCGAGTGAGCAGGAAATGATCTGTCCGAAGGTGATCGTGCCCGCGACAAGGAACGAATTCACGATGAAGCGGAGGAGCGGCACCGTGGTCAGCGCCTCCGAGAAGTTCCGGAGTGTCGGGTGCTTCGGAACGAGATTGAGCTCGGTGGTGAAGAGCTCGTTCGACGGCATCAGCGCGATACTGATGGCGTACAGCAGCGGGAGGAGGACAATGATGGCGAACACAACATTGGCACCCAGCCTGAGCGCAGTCCGTGCCCGGCGGCGTGCCAGCGCCCGCGCATTCATCTCGTTTTTCAGTGTCAGCAGCTCACTGGCTGACATCCTGCCTTCCATCGGAATTACCATACTTTCGATTTGACTCATCAGTAACTTACTCCCTTCTTCTCGAGACGGAACATCACCAGCGTGATCAGCATGATGATGACAAACAGGATGACCGACTGCGCCGATGCATTGCCGAAGCGGTAGTTAAAAAACGCGTCGCGGTAGATCGAGTAAACGATGACATTGGTCGATTCGCTCGGGCCGCCCTCGGTCAGCAGCTTGATCTGTCCGAAGGACTGGAAGGCCTGGATGATGTTGACGACCAGCGTGTAAAACATGATCGGAGAGAGTCCCGGCAGCGTCAGGCTGAAGAACTGCTGTACGCCGCTCGCACCGTCGACTGATGCACGCTCGTAGATGGTTTCGTCGATGTTGCCGAGCCCGGCGGAGAAATACAGGAAGTTGATACCGCTGTTCAGCCAGGCGGTGAGGATCGCTACACAGTAGAGTGCCGTGGCCGGATCGTTCAGCCAGTTGATGTCGAGGCCGAGAAGCTTGTTCACGATGCCGACCGCCGGGTGCAGCATGATCTTGAAGATCATCGCCGCAGAACTCGACGCGATGGCCATCGGAAGGGCGTAGGCCGTACTGAAGGCCCGGATCCCCGGGAATGCCCGATTGCAGAGCACCGCCGCCGTGAGACCGAGAACCATGCTGCCGAAAACGACGATGACGACGAAGATGAGCGTCACCTTCAGACTGTTCAGAAAGGAGGCCGATCTCAGAAGATCGGTATAATTCTGAAGTCCCACGAAGAGCTTCGCCTTCCCCATCTTGTTCGTCATGAAGAGGCTGAGATAAAGCGTTTTAAAAAACGGATAAAAGAGAAAGACGGCAAAGATCAGAAGACTCGGCACCAGATAGAGGTACGAGGTCAGTGGAACATGCTTTCTTTTTCCCATGCTTACCACTCCTTTCTATAGAGAAGATTCTCCTCGGTTTCCATGTCGAAGACGTGGGCACGATCCATATCGAAGTAGAGCCGGAGCTTCTCTCCCACCTGCGTCTGGTTCGTCGGCTTCAGACGAACGGCACAGGTCGCCTGCTGTTCATCGAAATAGAGGATGACCTCGGAACCGAGCATCTCACGCGTCACGACCGTCTCCTCGACGTCGACGCTGTTCTCCGCGAAGCCGCCCTCAAGGGCATCTGCTTCTTCATAGATGTCCTCCGGACGGATGCCGAGAATCACGCGGCGACCATCGTACTTTTCTCCGATATGGCGTGCATGCTGCCCGGTGAGGTAGACCTTTCGGATCGGGCCGGTGCCGGCGAAGATGAGTGCGGTGCGGTCCCGCTCGACTGAAACATCACACTCGATGAAGTTCATCGACGGAGAGCCCACGAAACCGGCCACGAATTTATTGATCGGGTTATCGTAGATCTGCTGTGGTGTGTCTACCTGCTGGATGAGACCGTCCTTCATCACGACGATCTTCGTGCCGAGGGTCATCGCCTCGGTCTGGTCATGGGTGACGTAGATGATGGTCGTGTTCAGCTGCTTATGCAGCTTCTGGAGCTCGACGCGCATCTGCCCACGCAGCTTCGCATCGAGGTTACTGAGCGGCTCATCCATGAGAAAGGCCTTCGGCTGCCGTACGATGGCGGCGCCGATCGCGACACGCTGCTTCTGTCCGCCGGAGAGTGCGACCGGCTTCCGATCGAGCAGCTGCCCGATCTCCAGGATATCCGCCACCTCGCGCACCTTCCGGTCGATCTCCTGCTTCGGCAGCTTCCGAACCTTCAGTGCATACGCGATATTTCCATACACCGTCATGTTCGGGTACAGCGCGTAATTCTGGAAGACCATCGACATATCCCGCTCACCCGGCTCCAGGTAGTTGCAGAGGTTTCCATCGATCCACAGCTCCCCATCCGTGATCTCCTCGAGCCCCGCGATGAGACGAAGCGTCGTCGACTTACCGCATCCGGATGGTCCGACGAACACCACGAACTCATGATCATGGATGTCGAGGTTAAAATCCTTTACGCCATAATGCGTTGCATCAAATTGCTTACAGACATTTCGAAGTGCAATTTCTGCCACTCTATATCCTCCTTTGCAGTCATCTGGACTGCACCTTCTTTTTTCGGAACTGGCTTTCCAGCCAGATGCAGCTCCGCCTGCTACAGCCGAACAGCTTATGAAATCTGCAGAGCAGAGATTCTCTGTTTCGACAGCGGAACGTTCGCACGCCCCATATATAACCACATCGGACGGGATGGCATCTATCATGCTGTCGCTAAATTTACGTAAAATAGAGGTAAGGCGGTAGCGGATACCTGCAAGTAACAGTTCAGACAGGCAGGGGACTGTTCCAACTTCAAAATATGTGATTGCTTATTTCCTATAAATACGCTATACTATGGGAAGTCGAAAAACGATGCACTGCATCGCAGATATGGCGAGATAGCCAAGTGGTAAGGCATGGGTCTGCAACACCCTGAGCGCCGGTTCGAATCCGACTCTCGCCTCGAAAAAAAGAGGACATCTACTGTACAGTAGATGTCCTCTTTTTGTATTCTCAGAACAGCCAGAGCGCCGAATGCTTTAAGTCGGAGAACTGATGAGCTGTTCATAACGTGGCTTGTTCCTTCTCCATCAGCAGTCGCGCATTGCAAGCTATTTATACAGCGGGATGACTTCGATCGTCGTCTGTGCGATCTCGATCGTCTCTTCTTCCTCTAGGGTGACGATGATAAAGCGTTCTGCTTCTTCAAATGAACGGGACAGCTTCACGAGATTATCGATCAAAAAGAAAAGTTGTCGAGTATAGTCGACAGTTTCGTATAGTTTTTGTCGACTATACTCGACAACTTTATACTGTTTTCGTCGACTATACTCGACGGCTTTGATTCTGACCACCTAAAGAAGTAGGTAGCCAGCCCTCTGGATCTTCTGGCTGAACGGTTCCGAAAGAAAAAATGGCCAGCCCTTTTCATCGGGCTGACCTCTTTTTTACTTCTCGTCACATACCTGGAAGATATAGAACTTGAGATAATAGGAGTTTTCGTCACCGGACCAGAGAATCGGGTGATCGCAGGCCTGGGTGCGGTACTCGATCTGGCGGAGGCGACGATGTACGGAGCCGGCCGCCTCTGCGATGGTCTTCGTGAAGAGCTCCGGTGTCATGAAGTGGCTGCAGCTGCAGGTGGCGAAGTAGCCACCATCCTTCACAAGCTTCAGGCCCTGCATGTTGATCTCGCGGTAGCCGCGGATCGCGGCCTTCGTCGCCTCGCGGGACTTCGTAAAGGCCGGCGGGTCGAGGATGACGACGTCATACTTCTCGCCGCGCGCGTTCAGCTTCGGGAGCTCGTCGAGCACATCCGCCACGCGGAAATGCACGGTCTCCTCGAGATGGTTCCGCTTCGCGTTCGCCGTCGCCTGCTGGATCGCGAGCTCTGAGATATCGAGGCCCTCGACCTCCGCTGCGCCCGCGATGCCGGCATTCAGCGCGAAGGTGCCCATGTGCGTGAAGCAGTCGAGGACGCGCTTCCCCTTACAGATCCGCTGCATCGCCCGCCGATTATACTTCTGATCGAGGAAAAATCCGGTCTTCTGTCCATTCACGACATCGACCATATACTTGACGCCATTCTCCGTGATCTCGACATTCGTGTCAAACTCCGGGCCGATGAAGCCCTTATACACGTCCATGCCTTCCTTCTTTCGAACCGGCGCGTCACTCCGCTCGTAGATGCCGCGGATATGAATGCCGTCTTCCCGGAGGATCTCCACGAGATCCTCGAGAATCATCGGCTTCAGACGATCCATGCCGAGTGCGAGCGACTCCACCACCAGCACATCCTCATATTTATCGACCGTAAGTCCCGGCAGCCAGTCCGCCTCGCCGAAAATCACACGGCAGGCATCCGTATCCTCGCCCATGACGGTCTTTCGGTATTCCCATGCTGCCTTCACGCGATCACGCAGAAATTCCGCGTCGATCGGCTCCTTCCGCCAGCGGCTCAGCATCCGCACGCGGATCTTCGAGTTGTGGTTGATGAAGCCATAGCCCATGAAGAAGCCGTCGAAATCCTCCACGCGGACGATATCCCCGTTCGCGTAGTCACCTGCGTACTGGTCGATTTCATTGTCGAAAACCCAGGCACCGCCCGCCTTGATCGTGCGGCCCTCGCCCTTACGCAGAATCACCTTTCCATCTGAAACCAATGATGTTCCCATAGTCACCTCTCTTTTTTCCTGATTTGCAATTTAGCGCACTTGTGTTATGATTGCAAGCAATTTAGAAGTGTTTCTGCGCGCTTTTTCGAGGCCAATGCAGACGGCGGTGCTGCGGCACCCGCCCGCGACATCCACGAGCCGCGCGACCCGGCGATTCCGAGGCGTTTTCAGAGAGGTTTATTATGTACGAAATCAAATGTGACACGCATACCCATACACTGTACAGTCGGCACGCATTTTCCACGATTGCGGAGAATGTGAAGGAGGCAGCGGACACCGGACTCGAGCTGCTCGGCTCCACCGACCACTTCTCAGCGATGCTCTGGCCGGATGTCGAAAATGCGAAGAACTACCAGTACCTCGCGAATGCACCGGCGACCTGGCCACGGACCTGGATGGGCGTGACGCTGCTCGCGGGCTGCGAGGTGGATATCGTGGGGCTGGACGGCGCGCTCTTCGGCGAGGACATCCCGAATACGACGTCGATCGTCGGCGATACGTATAAGGAGCCGACCACGCTCTACGAACACACGACCCGCCAGATGGATTACGTCATCGCGAGCGTGCATGGCAAGTCCTTCATCGGCGATGCGTCGCGCGTCGCGCTGACGGACATGTATATCAAGGCGCTGTCGAAGCCGAAGGTTTTCATCCTCGGCCATGTCGGCCGCACGGGCCTCGATGTCGACTACCGTGCGCTCGCAGAAGCGGCGAAGGCGATGCATAAGTGCCTCGAGGTGAACGAACACAGCTTCGGCTTCCCGTGGAGCGGCGGTGTCAATAAGGATCGCTGCCGGCAGATCCTCGCGGCCTGCGCGGAGGTCGGCTGCCAGATCACCATCGCGACCGACGCACACATCGCACCGCACATCGGGAAGTTCGAGGAGACGAAAAAGCTCCTTACGGAAGTCGGATTCCCGGAGGAGCTCATCGCAAGCCGCGACCGGCAGAGCTTCCTCAGCGCACTGAAGGAAAGCGGTGTGAAGGACCTGCTGAAATAAAAAAATGGGGGATCATACCCCCATTTTTTTATGCCTCGTCGGCCACCTTCAGCTTCTGAGTCGCCTCGATCTCCATGATCTCATCAACACGTCTCTGGTGACGGCCACCCTCGAAGGTTGCGCCGGTCCATGCGTCTACGATCTGCTTCGCGGTCTCGATACCGATCACACGTGCGCCGAAGCAGATGACATTCGAGTTATTATGGCGCTTACTCATCTCTGCAGAGTAAGGCTCGCTGCAGCAGCACGCGCGGATCCCCTCTACCTTATTACATGCGAGGCTGATGCCTACGCCGGTACCGCAGATGGCGATACCTCCATCCACTTCACCGGAAGCGACCATCTTTCCGACACGGTAGCCGGAAATCGGATAATCGAAGCTCTCCGGAGAATTCGTGCCGACATCGATCACCTCGATGCCCTTCCCCTCGAGGTACTCCTTGATCTCGTTCTTCATCTCAATCGCTGCATGATCGTTGCCAATGACTAATTTCATGATTCCTTCTCCTCGTCCGCTCGCTGAATGCGCCTTGTGTTTTTGTTAATTTTTAAACAGACTTTTGCCTGTATCACCTGCAGTATAGCATAATTTTTACATGAAGGTGAATCCGTACTGTCACATACATAAGAAAAACGCCACAAAGCGGGCTGTAAATGTACACAAGAATTTACTTGTATATTTGTACAATGTGCTATATCATCGAAGCATGATACAGATAAATGAATGCTGTATCAAGAAGTGTCGATAAGCACGAACGATAATACAAACGAAGGAGGTTTGTTATGAAGCTTGTAAATGTCAATAATGTAGAAGGTCTCTTCGAGGTGCTCGATAAGTGCCAGGGTGATGTATATCTCGTTTCCAAGGAAGGCGATCGTATCAATCTGAAGTCCAAGCTTTCCCAGATGCTCTTCACAGCAAATCTTTTCACGAAGGCCAACATCAGCGAGCTCGAGCTCATCGTGGCAGAGCCGGAGGATATGAAGCGTGTCGTTGATTTCATGATGGGTGGCGCAAATATCTGATTTTAAACGAAATGAGTATACGAGCTGCTGATGTCCTGGTTCACAGGACCGTTCAGACAGCTCATAAAAGAGCCCGTGGAGCATGCGTTCCACGGGCTCTTTTTGTTTATACTTTTTTAATGGGGTCAGACCCCCTTACGAAATCCTTAAGATGATTACTTTTCCTTCACGCTGCCGTCGTCCATCATGTTCTGCTGGCCAGCCTTCTTCGCGAGCTGCCATACGAGGGACTCGCCCTGCGCGATTTCGAAGTTGACACCAGTGTCGTTCGGCTCGTCCTCGATGAACTCGTAATCCTTACCAGGGAGGATCGCGTTCAGCAGGATCCCGACGAGTGAACCGGTCGCGATACCGGAGAAGTTGATGGTGATCGCACCGAGCGGAATCACGATCGCACCAGCGGTGGAGTAGTTGATACCGATCGCCAGTACGAGGATGAGTGCTGCGATGATGACGTTACGTGACTGGGAGAAATCCACCTTCGTCTCGACGACATTACGCACACCGACGGCAGAAATCATACCGTAGAGTACCAGGGAGATACCACCGACCGTTGCAGACGGCATCACCTCGATGAGGGCTGAGAACTTCGGGCAGAAGCTGAGCAGGATGGCAATGCAGGCGGCCAGACGGATCACCATCGGATCGTACACCTTCGTCAGCGTCAGTACGCCGGTGTTCTCGCCGTAGGTCGTATTCGCCGGTGCACCGAAGAGGGAGGCCAATGTTGTTGCAAGGCCATCACCCGTCAGTGTACGATGAAGACCCGGATCCTGGATGAAGTTCTTGCCAACCGTCGAGGAGATCGCGGAAATGTCACCGATATGCTCCATCATCGTCGCGAAGGCGATCGGCACGATGGTGATTACGGAGGTGATCAGCAGAGAAGAGTCGAGACTTCCATCTGTGAAGAGTGAGAATACGGTACGTCCGTACTCGATCGGAAGACCGAACCAGGCTGCCTCTGCGACCGGTGCGAAATCGATGAAGCCGGCGATAGCGGCTACGAGGTAGGAACCGATGACGCCGAGGAGGATCGGGATGATCTTCACCATGCCACGTCCCCAGATGTTGCAGACGACGACGATGACGATCGCGACGAGTGCGATGCCCCAGTTGCTGGAGCAGTTCTCAACTGCGGACTTCGAAAGGTTGAGACCGATGGCGATGATGATCGGACCGGTGACAACCGGCGGGAAGTACTTCATGACCTTCGAGGTACCGAAGGCACGGAAAGCCGCCGCCAGCACGAGGTAAACGAGACCAGCACACGCAACACCGAAGCAGGCATAGCGGAGCAGATCCGGCTCACCGTTCGGTGCGATGGCTGCATAACCAGCCAGGAACGCGAAGGACGATCCGAGGAATGCCGGAACCTTCTTCTTACTGATGAGATGGAACAGCAGTGTGCCGAGACCGGCAAACAGCAGTGTCGTCGACACACTTAAGCCAGTGAGCAGCGGAACCAGCACCGTCGAGCCGAACATGGCAAACATGTGCTGGAAGCCGAGAATCAGAACCTTGCCGGTGCCGAGCTTCTTCGCATCATAGATGCCCTCTTCACCGATTTTTACAGCTTCTTTACTCATAAAAATCCCCTTTCATTTACACCCTCTGAAGCTTACGGCCATCTTAAGAATTTCGTAAGGGGGAGACCCCATTAAGATTTTCTTAAGGCCCATAGAAAAGGCACACGAGAGAGGAAATAGTCCCCCCTGTGTGCCTCGGATCGTTCTATTCTGTTGGCCACGATATAATGCCCATATACGCTCCAGAATTATTTACATGATTTCTGACAGTATAACACAGGGGCATAAATATGAAAACCAGATTCTAAAAATTTTATAAACTGATGATTACTCCTCCTGGCCCTATCTCTGGCCTGTGGTTGGCCAGAGATAGCCCTTCGGGCACCGGGCACAGCCCGGTGGGATGTCGCTACGGAGTAATCTGATAATTACTCCTCCGCTCCAAAGACCTTTTCTTTCAGTTTGCGACCGGTCGGGGTGGCGGCGAGGCCGGCGGCGGCGGTTTCCTTGAGGGCACTGTTCATCATGTCGCCGACGGACTGCATCGCGCCGATGCACTCGTCAGCCGGGATATAGGCGCGGATGCCGGCGAGGACCATGTCCGCGCTGGAGAAGGCGATCATGACCCCGGAGACGTTTCGCTTGATGCATGGGATCTCGACGAGGCCGGCGACCGGGTCACACGCGAGGCCGAGCTGGTTCGCGATGGCGATAGCGAGGGCGTCCGCGCACATGTCCGGGCTGCCGCCCATAAGCTCGACGAGCGCTGCAGCGGCCATGCCGGAGGCACTTCCGCACTCGGCCTGACAGCCGCCGGTCGCGCCGGCGATCGATGCGTTTTTCGCGATGACCATGCCGAAGGCGCCCGATGTAAACATGGACATCACGATGTCGCTCTTCTCTGCTCTTCCTTCCTTATAAAGAGAGACGAGGCAGCCCGGAAGGATCCCGCAGGAGCCAGCTGTCGGGCTCGCAACGATGCGCCCCATGGAAGCATTGCACCCAGCCACACTGAGCGCCCGTGCCATCGCGCCGGTCATGAAGCTGCCGGAGAGCCCGCCACCGGTACGCTTCGCGTAGTCGAACATGTGGTAGCCCTCGCCGCCGGTGAGACCGGACATCGATACCTGGTCCTTCGCAGAGCCGGACTCCACTGCCTCGCACATGACGTCGAAGCTTCGCTCCATCCGTGCGTAGAGGGTCTCCGGATCGGCTTCCGCCGCAGCGGCCTGATCTGCCAGCACGATCTCGGATATTTTCATCTTCTGCTTCTTCGCCGCCTCGATGAGTTCGGCGATGGAATCATATTTCAGCATAGCATCTCCTTTTTAGATCTTGTGAATAAGCAGGCAGTTCAGCACATCCGGGGTCTGGCGGATGTCGGCGGTGATCTTCTCCGGCGGGACGGAGTCAGCCTCGATGGTCATCAGGGCCTCACCGCCCTTCTCGCGGCGGCTCAGCTGGAAGGCACCGATGTTGATGTCGCTGTACATGCGGTGCATGAGGTTCGTGACGTTCGCGATGACGCCCGGCACGTCGCGGTGCAGGACGAGGATGGTTTCCTTGTCACCCGAGAACTTCACCTCCATGCCGTTGATGATGTCGATGCGAATGTTTCCGCCGCCGACGCTGGCACCCTGTATGAAGCCACTGCTGCCATCCGGCAGATAGTAGGTGATGCGTGCGGTATTCGGATGTGTATTCGGGATATCCTGGTGGATGAAGTTGATCTCGATGCCTGCTTTCTTCGCGATGTCGAGCGCGTCACGGATGCGGATATCGTCCGTTTCGAAGCCCATGATTCCGCCCACGATGGCGCGGTCCGTACCGTGGCCGCGGCCCGTACGTGAAAAGGAACCGGACAGGATGATGTCACAGCGGGATGGCGTCCGCCCATCCATCAGCTTATTGGCCACACGGCCGAGACGGCACGCGCCCGCGGTATGTGAACTCGACGGACCGATCATTACAGGTCCGATCATATCGAAAACGTCCATAACTGTCTCCTTTGATTCTGAACATCCTAACAGATAGCATGCATGATATTTCAGGTATCCCTCACTGTTTCCAGGAGATCGATACTGCGCATCCTGTCGAACGAAAACTGCCAGGAGTCAGTTCGGACACATGTGCTCGATCTGACCTCTGACAGCTCCCCTTGCTATCCTTTATATATAAATCATTTTAATGTTAATCCAACTGCATAACAAGATGTAAGCCCCCAAAAATGCGCGTAATTCCGTAGATAGTCTTTATTTCACTCATAAAAATAATTTATATTTTTCCTTGTTTCCGCATCTCTGTTCACATATAATAAGCAGAGACATTTCAGCTAAAGGACCCCGAAGGACCGGCAACAGAAGCCATACGGAGCGTTCGTGCTTCTGTTGCCGGTCCTCCAGGGCCTATAACTAAAGGAAAGGATCCCTTTATGGAAATTCGTCAGTTGACTTCTTTTGTAAAAATCGTAGAGATGCAGAGCTTTTCAAAGGCGGCAGAGGCCCTCGGCTACACGCAGGCGGCCGTGACGATCCAGATCCGTCAGCTGGAGCAGGAGTTCAACACCCGTTTCTTCGATCGTGTCGGTCGTCGCGTCGTGCTGACCCCACCAGGCCGGGAGTTTCTGCAGTATGCCAATGAAATCCTCCGGCGCGTAGATGACGTCCATACAGCACTCGGCAACTCGAAGATGCAGGAGCATAAGCTGCGCATCGGTTCGCTCGAGTCACTGCTGACCTATAAGATTCCGAACGTCGTCCGCTACTTCTATCAGGAGCATCCTGAGATCTCTCTGGAAATCAAGACGGGATCCCCGAAGGAGCTCACAGATATGCTCGAGCATAATCTCGTGGATGTAGTATATTTCCTGGATCGTCGTGTCTACGATAAGAACTGGGTGAAGATTCTGGAGGAGCCGGAGCCGATCATCTTCGTGGCGAGCGCCGAGATGGCGATCCCGAGCGAGAAGCGTGTCGGTTCGGTGTCGCATGTACATCTCGCGGATCTCGTCGATCTCCGCTTCTTCCTCACGGAGAAGGATGCAAACTACCGCTATGCGCTGGAGCAGCACCTCGCGGCGGAGCGCATGCAGATCCATCCGTTCTTCGAGACCGGAAACACGGAGGTGCTGATCCGTCTCGTAAAGGAGAACCAGGGCATCTCCTTCCTGCCGGCGTTTTCCGTGCAGGACTCCATCGCGCGCGGGGAGCTGCGTGAGATCAAGGTCGACGACTTCGACATGACGATGTACCGGCAGATCTTCTTCCATAAGGATAAGTGGGTCACCGATGAGATGCAGGCGTTCGAGAAGCTCGTGCGGCAGGGGCTGCTGTAGCAGCGTAGATGAGGCCCTCCGGGGCCTCATTTTTTATCATACAAAGAAGCAGTGCCTTCCGGCACTGCTTTGAATACGTTCGCCACGAAGGCATCACTGACACATCTGGTAGGTGTTCCAGGCGAGTTTTCGAGTGGTCGGGGTTTCGCTGACGCCGTCGCAGTTATAGAGGCCGAAGGCGTAGCCCTGGGCGAGTTCGGCCGGGGCGTCGACGAGGCGGCTCAGGAGGAAGGCTTCGACGTACGGGTTCGCCTGCGCGAGCTGCCATGCCTGCTGGATGGCGACGGCCTGGGCGGCTTCGCCGCCGGCAGAGGCGGAATTAAAGCCCTCTTCGGACAGAATCAGATGACGGACCGCGCCACTCGGACTCAGCATTGGTCCCTGCTGCATGTAGTCGGTCAGCACGTGCAGGTTCTTCATGTTGATGATCGGGCTGTTCGGCGACTCGGTCGCGTGCGGGGACGCGTTCAGGAAGTCTGGATTCAGGAGCCCCTCCGGGTACGGGTGCCAGGCGATGCCGTAGTCGGTGTCGCTTAAGTAGGTATTCAGGAGCTCGAGCAGGGTCTTCGATGGCATGGTCGTGCCGCCCTGCTGCGTCCAGTTGTAGTCGAACGGGATGAAGACGCGCGCGTCCGGGTTCTGTGCCTTGATCGCGTTATAGAAGATGCGGAAACCGTCCGCGTAAGCCTTCACGTAAGTGTTCGTGTCGACCGCGCCGAGGTAGTTCCAGACCGTGTTGTTGATTTCGTTGCCGATGACCCAGTTCGAAACACGGTCACGGTAACGGCTCGCGAGCTGCTCCGCCACCTGCTGCGTGCGCACGATGCCCTCCGGCGTCAGGGTGTTGTACTGGTAGAGGTTCGCCGTCGGGGTCAGTGTCGGGCAGATCGGGTCGCCCGCCTGGAAATCATTCATGACGCCCATCGTGATGGTGAGGTCGGCCGCGTCGAACCGGTCGATCATCGCGTCGAACGCGCGCATCTGCTGCTCATCCTTCAGGAAGCTTGCGTTAAACTGGAAGGTCACCTGCTTACAGCCGAGCTGCTGGATGTCGTAGACCATGTCGACGTGCGAGGAGCAGATACCCTTCTTCGACTCCGGCGTGTTGTAAAAGGCCCATGCCGGCGTACTCGACGCAAGTACCAGTGCGCTCGAGAGTATGGCCGCGGTCATTTTCTTCAGATGTGATGATTTCATATGTGCCCCCCTTGGTGGTTTTGATCTGTCTTTCTGCTGTGCCCGGCTTCACTGTGCCGGCACAGCGGCGCTTCTATGGATGTCGCCGGCCGCGCATACAGCGCTCCAGAGCGAAATGCCCATATACTATAAGTATACAGAAAAACCGCTGCGCAGTGAATGCGTAGCGGTTTCGAAATTTTTACGATTTTATTCGAATTGTATTCGAGTTTTATTCTGTAAATGCGATTGGGGTCGCACCGGAAGCAGCATCTGCGCTCTTCAGATCGATGCCGACGGTCTCATACGACAGGGTATCGAAATGCTGAGTGGTGCCATCCTCGGTAGTGAACTCGAGGGTGTACTTGATCTCCTTCTGCTTGTCCGCATCTTCATCTCGGGTGATGGTTACGGTCTCACCATCTGCGAGACCCTCACCTGCCAGGTTCTCACCCTTCTCCTTAGAGCCTGCCTCATAGAGATAGAGATCGGTCACCTTGGAACCTGTGGTGTTCTTTACAGTATAAACTGCGCTGGTAGCCTCACCGGACTCTGCCTCTGCAGCCGCTGTGGTCTCCTCCGCAGCCTCGGTAGCAGCCTCGGTAGCAGCCTCACTTGCAGCCTCCGTAGCCGCTTCTGTTGCAGCCTCGGTAGCCGCAGCGGTCGTCGCAGCTGCAGTGGTCGCCTCTGGTGTCGAGTTGGCACCGCAGGCACTCATACTCATCGCAAGCATCATCGCAGCAATCACAACATAATTCTTCTTCATAATTCTAGTCCTCCTGAATGTTCTGTATCGCTGATTTCCTGCACATCGCCCTGTCGGGCAATGCCGGCTCCTGCACTTCATCTCCCACCCGCGCGATTACGCCCGCGGGAAATATCCGGCAGCTCAGCGACCATCGGATGCTCCGTGACTTCGATCTGTTCGAAACTCTCCGAAACATCGAATGTAGATTATAGGAAATATTCCACAGAATACAAGTGAAGATTTTGTGAATTATATAATAGAAAAATTTAATAAATCAGCTCCCTGATGTACGAATCAGCCATGATCCGAATCTGCACTGACGAAGGCATACCACCATCACGATCCCAACCCCCGGTTTTCTTCAAATCTATTGCTTTTATGCGGGTTCTCGGCTATAATGCTCGAGGTTAATGACAGTTGAGAGCGGCTTCCCGAGCCACTCTTATTTTTTACGCGAGCGATGATTTCGGTTTCCAGCATCATGGATCCCGCTTTATGACCGCTCTGCCAGATTCACTACGTTCGTTCTGTTGAATTCAAGAAAAGGAGCAGCCACATGATTGCAGCAAATAACATTACCTTCCGTGTAGGTAAGAAGGCACTGTTTGAAGACGTTAATATCAAGTTCACCGAGGGCAACTGTTATGGCATCATCGGTGCCAACGGTGCCGGTAAGTCGACCTTCCTGAAGATCCTGAGCGGAGTGCTCGAGCCGACCAGCGGTGAGATCACCATGACCCCGGGCCAGCGTCTCAGCGTACTCGAGCAGGATCAGTTCAAGTACGACGATTACTCCGTCATCGATACCGTCATCATGGGCAACAAGCGCCTGTATGACATCATGAAGGAGAAGGACGCCATCTATGCAAAGGCGGATTTCACCGACGAGGATGGACTCCGTGCCGCAGATCTCGAGGCCGAGTTCGCTGCGATGGACGGCTGGAATGCGGAAGCGGATGCCGAGACGATGCTGAACGGCTTAGGGATCGGCACGGACCTGCACTACAAGCAGATGAACGAGCTGAAGGGCTCCGAGAAGGTCAAGGTCCTCCTCGCGAAGGCGCTGTTCGGTAACCCGGACATCCTGCTTCTCGACGAGCCGACCAACCACCTCGACCTGAACTCCATCGAGTGGCTCGAGGAGTTCCTCATCAACTTCGAGAACACCGTCATCGTCGTATCCCATGACCGTTACTTCCTGAACAAGGTCTGCACGAACATCGCGGACATCGACTACGGTAAGATCACCCTCTTCGCCGGAAACTACGACTTCTGGTTCGAGTCCTCCCAGCTCATCGTGCGTCAGCAGAAGGAAGCGAACCGCAAGAAGGAGGAGAAGATCAAGGAGCTGCAGGAGTTCATCCAGCGTTTCTCGGCCAATGCTTCCAAATCCAAGCAGGCGACCTCCCGTAAACGTGCGCTCGAGAAGATCGAGCTCGACAACATCAAGCCGTCCTCTCGTCAGTATCCGTACATCGTATTTAAGCCGAATCGTGAGATCGGTAACGATGTCCTCGAGGTGAAGAACCTCTCGAAGACCATCAATGGCGTAAAGGTGCTCGATGATATCTCCTTCATCGTGAACCGTACCGATAAGATCGCACTGGTCGGCCCGAACGAGCTTGCGAAGACTACCCTCATGCAGATCATCTCCGGCGAGATGGAGCCGGACAGCGGTGACTACAAGTGGGGCGTGACCACCAGCCAGTCCTACTTCCCGAAGGACAACACGAAGGAGTTCGCATCCGAGGACACGATCGTCGAGTGGCTGACCCAGTACAGCCCGGATAAGGATACCCAGTTCGTCCGTGGTTACCTCGGCCGTATGCTCTTCAAGGGCGACGACGGTCTGAAGAAGGTCAACGTCCTCTCCGGAGGTGAGCGCGTACGCTGCATGCTCAGTAAGATGATGATTTCGGGTTCCAATGTCATCATCCTCGACGAGCCGACCGACCACCTCGACATGGAGTCCATCTCCGCACTGAACGACGGACTCAAGAGCTACCCGGGTGTCATCATCTTCGCATCCCGTGACCACCAGGTCGTAGAGACCACCGCGAACCGTATCTTCGAGATCATCGACGGAAAGCTCATCGATAAGATGACCACCTACGACGAGTACCTCGCATCCGACGAGGACATCAAGAAGAGATTCGTCTTCACCCTGTCCGGATCCGACGCAAGCGACAACTAAGCGACGAGCATCCGACCAGACAGCACAAATCAGAAATCAGAGAGCCATCCCGTGACAGGCAAGCCTGCCGCGGGATGGCTCTCTCTGTCTTAAGAATTTCGTAATGGGGTCAGACCCCATTACGGTCACCTTAAGGCTTTCATAAGGATTTCGTAAGGAGGTCTGACCCCATTACGAAATTTCGGAAAACAACAGCCCTCGGTGCGGATACACCGGGGGCTGCAAATAAGCTGTTACTTCGAACGAACAAACGGCTTGCCGTTTGCTGACGGTACGTGGCCGGCGCCGACGAAGAAGATAAGGGTCAGCAGGGTCACGATGTACGGGATCATGCTGAGGAGGTTCGGGCTGATGAGGTTCGAGCCGCCGAGCAGTGACTTGACACCGTTACAGAATCCGAAGAGGAGGCAGCCGACGAAGGCGCCGCCCGGGGAGAACTTACCGAAGATGACGGCTGCGATCGCGATGAAGCCCTGGCCGACGATGACCGCAGGACGGAACTGCGATACGGTCGCGAGGGTGACGAAGGCACCACCGAGACCGGACAGGAAGCCGGACAGGATCACGCAGACATAGCGCACGGCATAGACATTGATGCCGAGGGTCTCACATGCCTCCGGATGCTCACCTGCTGCACGAAGCCGCATACCGAAACGGGTCTTGTAGAACACGAACCAGATGAGCGCCACCACCAGGAAGCTGAGGTACGCCACCGAGTAGGTGGAGATAACATTGTACTGAAATGAACCGGCCGGGAAGATGGACACGCCCTTGTCGTTCGTAAACATCTTCGGCAGCTTCGCCATCATATCGAGCGCCGGTGAATCCGAGGAGTTCTCGAAAATCGCCTTGCAGAGGAAGATCGCGAAGCCCGGTCCGATGAAGTTGATCGCAGTTCCGGCGATCGTCTGGTCCGCATGCAGACTCACACAGACCACCGCGTGGATGATGCCGAGCACAGCACCCGCGAGACCACCTGCAAAGAAACCGATCCAGCCGTTGCCCGTGAAGTACGCAACCGCCGCCCCCACGAACGCGCCGAGGGTCATCATACCCTCGATGCCGATGTTTACGACGCCAGAGCGCTCACTGAAGCAGGAGCCTAAGGCTGCGAGCAGCAGTGGTGGCGTCGAGATCAGCATCGCATTGATTAAAAGTCCTAAATTCGTAAGCATTACTTCGCCGCCTCCTTCTTACTGGTCATCTTCGTGAGGATCGACTTAAATACCGGTGCGATCGCGATGAAGATAATAACGGTACCCATGATGATGTTGACGACCTCATTCGGCACCTGAATTACGGTCAGCTTGTTTCCACCGTACTTCATCGCACCGTAGAACCAGCCGGCGAAGATACAGCCGATCGGATTCGTGGCACCGATGAGGGCGACGGTGATACCCTGGAAGCCGTAGGATTCCTGGGCTGCAAACTGCGGGATACGCTGGCTCATGCCGAGGAGCTGTACCGCTCCACCGAGACCCGACAGGAGACCGGAGAGCGACATCGATGCGAGGAATACGCGGTTCGAGCTGATGCCGGCATACTCTGCGGCCGTTCTCGAGAAACCGACGGCACGCAGCTGATAGCCGAAGGTGGTCTTCGTCATGACGAACCAGAGGATGATCGCGGCGACGATGGCCATCACGATGCCCCAGTGGACGTCGGAGCAGCCGGTAAGCTTCGCCACCGCCGTCGGCATCTTGATCGACGCACTCGCGAGGATGTTCTTCGACGCCTCCGCGCCCTGATCCGTATGAATCGTCTTCAGGTTCACGACGAAGTTCGAGAGATAGAACGCGATCCAGTTAAACATGATATAGGAAAGGACCTCGTTAATGCCCTTCTTTACCTTCAGCACACCGACGATGGCACCCCAGAGCGCACCGGCGAGGGCCGCTGCCAGGAGACATACGATCGCGTGGATCACCGGCGGCAGCGGACAGAGGATACCGATCACCGCGGCGGCCAGGGAGCCGACCACATACTGACCCTCGGCACCGATGTTGAAGACACCGGTACGGAAGGAGAACGCCACCGAAAGTCCGGTAAAAATCAGCGGTGCTGCATAAACGATACTGTAGGTGAAAAACTTCGGCTTACTGAAGACACCATTGAAGAGCTTCGTGTAGGCCTCGCCCGGATTGACACCGATCGCCGCGAGGAGGATCGCCCCCACGATGAAACCGATCACGATCGCGATCAGGGTGTACAGCAGGGAGCTGTCTAATATTTTCTTTTTCATTCTGCCTTACCTCCTGCCATCATCAGACCCAGCTTGTACTCATCCGCCTCTGCGCCCATCATCTCACCGTCGATCTGACCGTCGAAGATAACGTCGATGCGGTCGGACAGGTTCATGATCTCATCGAGCTCGAAGGAAACGAGCAGGATCGCGCGGCCCTTGTTGCGCTGCGCCACGAGGTACTTGTGGACGAACTCGATCGCGCCGACATCGAGACCTCGGGTCGGGTTGAAGGCGATAAGGAAGTCCTTATCATTCGTCACCTCACGGGCGATGATTACCTTCTGCTGGTTACCACCGGAGAGCTGACCTGCGAGACGCTCCTCACAGCCCACCGGGCGGATATCGAAATCACGGATCATGTCGGTCGCGTGATCACGGATCACCTTCTTCTGCAGGATGCCGTTCTTCGCGTACGGTGCCACAGCGAAGTTCTGGAGCACGAGGTTCTCGGCGACACTGAAATCAAGCACGAGACCATGCTTCTGACGGTCCTCCGGAATCGAGGAAATGCCCTCGTCGAAGAGCATCTTCGGCGTCTCATTCGTGACATCCTTGCCGTTCATGAGGACCTGACCGCTCGTCGCCTTCCCGAGACCGGTGAGGATCTCGACGAGCTGTGACTGGCCGTTGCCGTCGATACCTGCGAGTCCGAGGATCTCACCGGCATGCACCTCGAGATTGAGGCCCTTCAGGACCTCGACGCCACGGTAGTCCTTCGCGTGCAGATCCTTGACCTCCACGACGACGCGACCGCGCTCCATCTCCTTCTTGTCGACCTTGTTGGTGACCTGACGACCGACCATCATCGCCGCGAGGTCATCCTCGCTGACATCGGCGACGCTGACCGTGTCGATGTACTTACCACGACGGATGATCGTACAGTTGTCGGACGACTCCTTGATCTCCTTCAGCTTATGGGTGATGAGGATGATCGATTTGCCGGCGGCGGTGAGGTTATGGATGATGTCCATAAGCTCGTTGATTTCCTGCGGGGTCAGTGACGCGGTCGGCTCATCGAAGATGAGGAGATCTGCACCACGATAGAGGACCTTCAGGATCTCGACACGCTGCTGCATGCCGACCGAGATATCCTCGACCTTCGCATCCGGGTCGACCATGAGGCCGTACTTCTCACTGAGCTCTACGATCCTCTGACGCGCGGTCTTTAAGTCCACGGTCAGTCCCTTTCTCGGCTCTGCGCCGAGCACGATGTTCTCGGTGACGGTAAACGGCTGCACGAGCATGAAGTGCTGGTGCACCATGCCGATGCCGAGCTCGATGGCCTTCTCCGGGTTATCGATGGAAACTTCCTTTCCGTTGATGAAGATCTGTCCGGAGGTCGGTCGGTACATACCGTACAGTACGTTCATGAGCGTCGACTTGCCGGCACCATTCTCACCGAGGATCGCGTGAACCTCGCCCTTGTGCACGGTCAGGTTGATGTGGTCGTTCGCAGTGAAGTTTCCGAACTTCTTCACGATGTCCTTCATCTCGATGACGACAGTGCTTGCATCCATGTTGCTTTTCATTGCATTGTGTCCCTTCTTTAATGTATTTCGAGCAGTGTGTCCATGGCGAAACGCCCACCGTTTACTGCTGGTTGACACGGCCGTTCTGTCGGAAAAGCCAGGACAGAGACGGTACTTTCACTCTGTTGATACTCTTTAGAATATCATAAATCGCGCGCGTTTTACACTGGTTTGTTGAAGTGCTGCTAAGGGAACCCGGCTTGATTTCACACGGTCTCTACGTATGGCTGCTGATGGCAGTCCTCCGGGTTATCCGATTGTACTGAAGCAGTGTCAGATGATGACGATGTCGGTCATGCCTTCTGCGCGTGCGAGGTCGGCGAGGTGCTCGAGCCAGGCGTCGGTCGGCGGGGTGAAGCTGCGGTACGCTTCGCGGACGCCGAACGGGCGGTACTTGATGATCTTGTAGCGTATGCTCGTCCCCTCGTTTGCCGGCCAATGCTTCTGCCGTGACAGGTATGGCTGCAGCGCGCGGGCGGTGTCGACGATGGTCTTTTCGGTGTCGAAAAGCTCCGGGACGATGACGGTCCGGACTTCGTAGAGCTGGCCGCGGTCGGCGAGGAAGCGCATGTTCTTGAGCACGAGGGTGTTGTCCACGTCGGTCACTGCCCGGTGGTCTGCGGCGTCGTAGGCCTTGATGTCGAGCATGACGCCGTCGATCACGGACAGGAGCTCCGCAGGGTCGGCTTCGAAGTCATAGCTGCCGTTCGAGTCGAGGAGGAAGCCGAGGCCATCCTTCTTCGCGAGGATCGCGAGGTCGTGGAGGAATGCCGGGTAGAAGGTGCATTCGCCGCCGGAAACGGTGATGCCGCGGATGAACGGGACGTTTCTCCGCACCTCGGCGTACACCTCTTCCGCGTTCATGTAGCGGATACGCGGGCTCGCGTCATGGGTGCAGGTATGGATACAGGTGTCGCAGCCGACGCACTTCGTCGGATCGAAGAGGACGAGGCCTTCGGCTGAGCGCGTGAGGGCCCCGGCCGGGCAGGTCGCGATACAGTCGCCGCAGCTGATGCAGACGGCGCGGGTCTCCGGGTTGTGGCAGTAGTGGCAGTTGAAATTGCAGCCCTGAACGAAGACGGCGGTACGGTTGCCTGGGCCGTCGACGGAGCTGAACGGGATGATTTTGTTAACGGGCACGCGGCCGCCCGCGCGTCTCGGATCGTTTCGCATTACTCTCTCCTTTTTTCTTCACTGTAGGCATGTTCGGACTCGAAATCACCCATCATGCCTGTTTTTTCTTCGGCTTTTATAGGCATGATGATTTTCCAGCGAAAACATTGGCCGAAAGAAGGGAAAAGAGCAGACCTCTGCTGGTCTGCTCTCCTCGCTGTGTGGATGTTCCTCATGGGTGCCGTATTAACGGACTTTTCGCTCCATGATGTGGCCGTTCTGCTTCGCGCCGAGGCCGAGGGCGGTGGTGTCGTGCTTGACGTTCTGGCCCTGCTCGAGCTTCTCGATCTCAGACTTCTTTACGAGGTAGCCAGTGACGCGGATGACGTCGGAGTCGCTCGCGTAGAAGCTTAAGTAGCGGAGGTTCTGCCGGAAGGAGCCCTTGATGATATCGAGGACGTAGTCCGGATTCTTGTGCACGGTCATGTCGATCGGGAAGATGTCACCGGTTCCGGATGGGAAGTAGTGGTGGAAGTTCGACAGGATCATGAGCTGATCCACCAGGTTCGCCGGCTCCTCGCCGATCGGGATGCGGGTGCCCGGGGTGACGTTCACGTCGGAGGCGATGCCGACCTGCGCGTGCAGGAGGAAGTGGCCGCCGGTCGCTTCGCAGTACGGGTTGAAGTGGTGATCGTTGAAGTCCTTGATCACGTCCATGATGCGCACGCCGAGCTTCGTCGCTTCGTCATCACGGCCGAAGCGCCACTCCGGGTGGCCCTCCTTCTCCAGCAGGATGTCGACGGCGTCTGCGAGGCCGACGAGACCGAACATCGCACTGAAGAGGTCGCGGCGGATGAGACCCTCCTTCGCGAGGAAGTTGTTCTCGAAGAAGCCGGACTCCTCCACGATGAAGCGGATACGCTCATCCATGTAGCGTGCCTGGATGTCCATCACGTACGGGAGCTGGTTCTGCAGGAAGTCCTCGATGTTCTTCGCGCGCTTCGCGATGTTGCCGAGGATGAGGCGGACGAGCGTGTAGGAGCCGCCGCCGAACTTGAGACCGTTGTAGCAGGAGGCGATGACATACTCCTCGCCGAGCTCGGACTTAAACATCGCGTGGTTTCCGAAGGACGGCTTCGCGGAAGCCAACGCTGCTCTTACGCACTCGAGCGCAAAGTCATCCGGGGTCTCCGCTTCATCGTACTTCATCGTGATGTTCGGTACGGCATCCCGGGTCGCTTCGATCGCCTTCAGGATGAGACGGCCGGCCTTTGTGTCGCGTGGGCCGATGTTGCCGTGGGAGAAGGAATCGAGGATCGTGCGGTCCATGTTGACGAAGAACAGGGTGATCAGCTTCTGCGCAAGTTCCTCGTCCATATCCTGTACGAACGGGTCGAGGAGCTCATCGAGCTGTCCCACGTAGACCGGGAAATTGGTCACGGACGGGACATGACGATAGATGATTTCGAGTGCATTGATCGCCTCGAAGAGGTCCTTCGGCGGCTCGAGGTTCAGGAAGCGGGAGCCCTCCTTCATGAACTTCTCGTAATTCGGGATGATGTAGCGCGGGCGCAGCGGTGCGTGGCCCTCGCTGAGGTCGCAGATGCACTGACGGTCGATCGGCTGGTTCAGGAGCTCATCGAGTCCCTCTGGAAGGTTCAGCACCTCGAGCAGGGAATCCGCCTGATTCGCCATCGTCGCTACCTTCTGCTCATGTGTCAGGGTCGGGGACTTTACGGTCTCCAGCATCGCTTCGCGCGTCTGATTTACGCGCTCCATGGAAATATCTCTCATATAGATTACCTCGTATTCTGTATCATGCCAACGAACGATCGGAGTCGGATTCGGAGTCGGATGTGATTCTGTCATCGCCTCTCAGAAATCGATAATCGTTCGCATTTTTTCTTTATACTTATAATATAATAGATGACGATGAAATTCTATATTTTTTTATAAAAAACCGGGTGGCGCGTGCCACCCGGTTGCGGTTTTCATATAGAACGATCGAGACTTAGTCGAGCTCGTAGATGTCGCCGTACTTAGCTTCGAAATCAGCCTTGTTTGACGGAACAGTGATCTTACCGTCTACGATCTGCTGCTTCACATCCTGAACCTCAGCGAGAATAGCCGGGTCGATGTTGTCTGTGGTCGGAGCGAGATCAACACCTGCGTCTGCAAGGGTGTAGGTCTTTACGCCTGGCTCAACATTACCCTCTACGGTTGCCTTCGCTACATCGTATACAGCGTTATCTACACGCTTCATAGCGGATGTAAGGATGGTCTCCGGAGCGATGGAGGACTGATCGGAGTCAACGCCGATCGCCCAGATGCCGGCTTCCTTACAGCCATCGATGACACCGAGGCCGGTACCACCAGCTGCGTGGAAGATCACGTCTGCGCCCTGTGCAACCATGTTGTTTGCAGCCGTCTTACCAGCAGCGGTATCTGCGAAGGAGTTTGCGTTGTTCTGGAGAACCTTGCAATCCGGGTTTGCATCGACCGCACCGGCAACGTAGCCGTAACCGAACTGGTTCATAAGGTCAGTCGCCATACCGAGAACGATACCTACGGTGTTGGTCTTGGTGGTCTTACCTGCTACATAACCTACGAGGTAGGAAGCCTGTGCCTGCTCGAACATAAGGGAAGTTACGTTAGGAACATCTGCGAGAGAAGCATCATCGACGATGGCGAACTTCATATCCGGGTTCGCTGCGCTCTCATCCTTCAGTGCATCTGCGAGTGCGTAGCCGATGCAGATGATCATGTCGTAATCCTCATCGATATAGGTCTCGATGTTTGGCTTGTAATCAGCGTCGGTGTGGGACTCGAGGTAAGAAGCCTGGAAGCCGAGCTCGTCTGCTGCCTTGGAAAGGCCTGCCCATGCGGACTGGTTGAAGGAACCATCATTTACACCACCGACATCGGTTACGATACCGATCTTCACGTCGGAAGCGTCCTTACCGGTAGCCTCTGCGGCTGCTGTGGTCTCTGCTGCTGCGGCCTCGGTTCCTGCCTCTGCTGCAGCTGTGGTCTCTGCAGATGCTGCTGTGGTCTCTGCTGGCTTGCTGGAACCGCATGCTGCAAGAGAAGCAACCATGGATGCGGCCATAAATGCGGCAATCATTCTCTTTTTCATAAATACTTTCCTCCTATGTATCGGCCATGGATGGCCGAAAAACATTTCTCCCGTAATGGGAAACACAGAAACATTATAAGTGTTTTACCCGCTGTTTACAAGAATGAATACCTGTCATAACCGCCCATATGCCCAAATTTCATAGAATTTTAAGGAAGTCAAGGAGCGGAGGAATAAGCATCCGCTTATTCCGTAGCGATATCTCACCGGGCTGTGCCCGGTGCCCGCAGGGCTGACGCTGGCCATCCTCAGGCCAGTGTCAGGGAGCGAAGAATTCGATGATCTTCTGGATGGCGAGGTCCATGCAGGCTGGGTTGCTGAAGGGGTGATCAGCGTTTTCGACTTCGATGAGTTCGATGACGTTGTCGTCGCTGAACTTCCGGGTGACCTCGATCGGGGCCATCTCATCCTTCGTGCCGTGGATCATGAGGATGGATTCGGCGTAATCCATGAAGTCGCAGCTGCTGATGTCATGGGCCCGGAGATCGTCGAAGAAGTCTTCGGTGAGTTTGATCTTCCGGTCGAAGCCGCGGAGGATCTCCTTGCCCTTCCGGAGCTTATCCCAGTCCTCCTGGGTGACGCCGGCGGCGATGGAGTCGTACATCTTAATCGCCGGGCAGCGGAAGGCGATGCGTTTAAACGGGTTGTCGCCATGCTCCGCGAGGTAGCGGAGGGTGATGTAGGCACCGAAGCTCGAGGAGTAGTTATAGACGTCCTCGGCGTGCATGGTCTCCCGCACGTAACGGGTGACGAGGTCGAGGTAGGTGCAGCACTCGTCGAGGATCAGCTTGTTGCGGGCGTCTTTTCCGTGGCATGGCCAGTCGAAGCAGACGACGCCGTAGCCGTGGTACTTCGTGGTGAGACGCTCGGCGAATTTCTCGATGGCTTTGTTATCCTTGTTGCCACCGAAGCCGTAGGTCGCGACGACGATGTGCGGGAGGTCATGAAGGTCCTTATTATAGTAGAGCTTGCAGCGAATGCTGAAGCCGGATTCGTTGATGTCGAAATACTTTTCCATAGTTCGTGCCTCGAATTTAATTCGTGAAATGGTGTGCAGGAAAGGGCAGACCCCTCTCGATCAGTTCTTCCGGCTCCAGCGGCGGAAGAAGTAGATCGTTTCGAGGATGCAACAGGTGGTCCAGCCGACCGGGTAGCCGAAGCCGACGCTGGCCGGTGTGTTCGCGATGAAGCGGGTCATGAAGAAGAGGTAGGTCTGGCGGACGGCGACGAAGCTCAACAGCATGATGATCATCGGGCCGGTGGAGTCGCCACGGCCGCGGAGGGCACCGGCGAGGACGTGGTTCACGCTGTTAAACAGGAGGAAGAACACGTTCTGGCGCAGGAACAGCGTTCCGTAGAAGATGACATCCGGGTCCGGGGTGAAGAGTCCGACGGCTGGTGGGGCGAAAACCCAGAGGAACACGGCGAGGCCGACGTTCAGCATGAGGGTCATCACCACCGACGCCACGGTGCCTTCATTGGCCCGCTTCACCTTCTGGGCGCCGATGTTCTGCGAGACGAAGGTCGTCGAAGCCATGGCCATGCTCTGGATGAAGAGCATGATGAAGGCGTCGAGCTTATTGTAGCTCGTCCAGCCGGCCATGCAGGCCGAACCGAAGTTGTTGATGTAGGACTGGACGAAAACGTTCGAGAACGCGGTGATGACGGACTGGATACCCGCCGGGAGGCCGACCGCCAGGATCTGCCGGAGCATCTTCGGGTCGATGCGGCAGTCGCGGAGGGTCAGGCGGTAGATGTCGTTCGTGCGCAGGAGCAGAAGCAGCGTGAGTCCCGCCGAGATGAACTGCGAGATGATCGTCGCGAGCGCCACGCCGAAGATGCCGAGGTGGAACTGCAGCACGAACAGGAGGTCGAGGCCAATGTTTATGACGGAGGTCAGTACCAGGAAGTACAGTGGGCGGCGCGTATCACCGACCGCACGTAGGATGCCGGAGCCGATGTTGTAGATGAGGAGGCCGGCGATGCCCGCGAAGTAGGTGCGGAGGTAGGTGCTGGCGTCGGCCATGACGTCGTCCGGAGTCGCCATGAAGTTGAGCATGAACGGTACGCCGAGGATACCGATGATGGTGAAGAGCACGCAGCATACGAAGGTGGTGGCCATGGTGGTCTCGATGGAATCATGCAGTCGCTCCATGTTTTTCGCGCCGAAATAGCGGCCGATGATAACACCGGCACCGATCGAGAAGCCGTTGAAGAAGAACACCGCCATGTTGACGATCATCGTGGTCGCGCCGACCGCCGCGAGGGCCTCGGTACTGACGTAGTTGCCGACGACGATCGAGTCGACGGTGTTGTACAGCATCTGGAAGATGTTGCCGAACATCAGCGGCAGCGCGAAAAGCATGATCTCCTTCGCGATGTTGCCCGTCGTCATGTCACGGGTGGTGGTTTTCTTTTTGATAGCGGTACTCTGCTCCATAAATCTCTCCAGTTCATCTACATAAACATACAGGCCATGCTCCCGACCGTACAGGGCATCCTCTGCGATCACTGCGGGTTATCGCCTGCATGTGTCCGGGATATATATGTTCCAACATAAAAGTATGCATACCTATATCGCTATAGATATGCATACTTCCATTTACAACTTATTTACATTATAGCACGATTCGCCGGGCGTTCCATGCTTTTTTACAGCTCGTCCGAGAGCTTCAGCACATCGTTCTCCGACATACACTCACGAAGCGCGCGGATGCCCGCCACCGGAATCTCGTCGAAGTTCTGTTCCTCTGGGTGAATCGCGTTCTGCTCGCCGATAGCGAACGGAAGCTCGATCACGCCGTTCAGCGGTGTCCGGATGTCGTGGCTCATATTCGACAGGAAGCGGGCCTTCATCTCACCTTCCCGCTTCGCCGCATCCGCCTGGTAGACGAGGTCGAGCTCCCGTCGCTTCACATCACTGATGCTTCGCACCGCACAGAGCACGTGGGTGACACGTCCCGTCTCATCCCGCTTCTTCACGAGGAAGGACAGGCGATGCCAGCTGCCGTCGACCATCTTATACTCGGTGTCGAGGATGTCGTCGTGCGCCATCCGCTCCGGGATGCTCGCAAGGTCCATAAATGTCTTCACTGCCGCACGGTACTCCGGTGCCACCAGTACGTCGCATACCTTCCGAAGCCCTGCCGTCGCCGGAAGCACAGGGTGCTGTATTCAGAGAATCAGGACTTCGTATTTTATGATGGCACCGTCGCCGGACGTGCCGGGGCGCTGTATCTGGTGGTGCCGCGCGGGAATACGGTTCGATTCCCAGTGAACCACCGCGCGCGGCCCGGAAATTTTCATGGACGAGCCGACCGAAATACCGCAGATTCGATACGACTGGACATGCGATGCGTTTTTCGAAAATCGTGTATAGTTTCTCTCCCGCATCCGGTTTCGAGTGAGAAATCCTCAGTATTTCGCACATCTGGACTTAAATCTGATATGATATAAATAGATTTTACAACTGTACGTGAGGGTGCCATGCAGGCACCGGGAGGCTGTGCGCTTCGTGCGCGGGTCTCAACAGAAAAGGGTGCCATGCAGGCACCGGGAGGTCTTCGCTTCCGTGCGCGGACTTCCAACAGAAGAGCGTGCCATACAGGCACCGAGGAGGTGACGGATGAGAAAGAGAGACATTGCCTTCGGGCTGGGGCTTATGATGATGGCTATCTCACTGTCGGCATGTTCAGGATCGAAGAAGAATCCGGCAGCGACGGAAGGTCCGACCGTGGTCGAGGCGACAGAAACAGCGGATGCGACGGGGCAGAATCCGGGCGCAGATGAGGATGCTTCCCAAAAGGGGCCAGGCGCCGTGAATGATGCTTCCGGAAACGGGCAGGATGCAGCGGGCGACACCACAGGAAAACAAGATGGTACCGGCACAGATGCGTCAGGCCAGGGCGACGCGCAGGGCGTGCAGCACATTCCGCTCACGGTGGCAGAGCGCAGTCTGAGCGCCTGCAAACCGGACAGCTATGCGACGATGGCGCAGTACGACTACTTCACGCTCGAGCTGGATGCAGAGACGGCGAAGCAGTATCCGGCGCTCCAGCGTGCCCTCGTGCAGGCGGCGAAGGACGAAACCGCCCGCGCACAGAAGTCGATCGCGGATCTCTCCACGGAGTACCAGGAGCTGACCGCTGAATGGAGCGATTACGAGGGCCATATGAGTGAGAGCGTCAAGCCGCATGTGATGCGCGCGGATTCCAGAATCGTGAGCGTACTCTGTAGCTTCGAGGATTATCATGGCGGCGCGCACGGTTACTACTACAGTTACGGACTGAACTATGATGTGGCGAGTGGCCGGGAGCTGAAGCTCTCCGATGTGGTGTCGAAGAAGGACAAATTCATCGAGCTCGTGCGCGACAAGTTCGAAGAGAAGTACGCAAACGACTCGTATATGCTGACGAACGCGGGCGAGTACCTCGCAACCCTCGGGGATGAGGAGTATGCGAGCACGCCATGGATCATGGATTCCGAAAGCATTACCCTTTTCTTCGCGCCGTACGTCCTCGGCACCTACGCGGACGGTGCGCAGGAAGTCAGCATTTACTTTGACGAGGCACCGGAGCTTTTCGCTGCGAAGTACCTCGACACCTGCGCGGACTACGTCATCCCGCTGCTTCCGGCCCGTTCGTATGAGGCCAATGCAGGCGACGGGAAGCGTGTGGCGATCGACGTGGACTTCGACTACAACGACGAGTACGGAAGCTACGCCCGGGAGTACGTGATCGGCAACACCCGCATCCGCCCGGAGGGCTACAGCTACTCTTCGGACAGCTATATCGTGGTTGCCGGCGGAAAGCACTACCTCTATACCTTCTCGTCTGCTGAAAATGACTATTCGATGCTGGAGGTCGTGGATGTGGATACAAAGAGCCTCGATGAAAGCCGCACCGAAAATGCAGGCCTGGGTGGCGTGGACTATACCTGGGACGAGGGCGACAGCTATGATACGAGCTGCCTCCGTGGACCGGCATTCACCGATCCTTCCGATGTCGTGCTTTCACGTCGTCTCGAAGTCCTCGGGACGACGAACGGCTATCGATCCTGCCATGTCGGTACCGATGGCTATCCGGCTGCGAATGACGAGCTCTACACGATTCTGACCAGCTTCGCCATCCGCGCGAAAAAGGATCTTAAGCTCGACGTCGTCGACGCGAGCGGAAAGAAGACCGGCACGAAGACCGTTCCGGCCGGTACCTACCTCTTCGATATGCGCACCGATGGCGAGAGCTTCGTGGATCTTCAGACGATCGACGCATCGGCCCTCGGAATCAACGATGAAAGCGAGTGGAAGTACTTCCAGATCGCGGATCGGAGTACCGACCACATCAACCTCACGAAGCCGATCTACCGCGTCCACATCGATCACTCCGACGGCTGGCCGTACCACGTGAACGGCGTCGAAGAAGACAGCCTATTCGAAGGCATCATGTACGCAGGATAATATACACACCGGATAATATATACGCCGCGGACGGAGCTCTTTCTCCGGCCGCGGCGTTTTGATTATTCGGAACCTGCCGATATTTCCGCTCCGTGCGCAAAGCAGATCGCCATAAAAAACAACCGGGGAGTATTCCCCGGCTGCGCTGTTATGTAAATCCTGATTACTGCATCAGATATAATACTCCATCGGGTAGGTGAGGTATGCGTTCGGGTCGAACTGGTCGACGGTGACATAACCTGCCGGTGCGTTCAGGAGCTGCGGGAGACGGTTTACGATGGTCGCGCAGGTGTGCTCGACGGTTGCCGGCTTCACTACGTGGAACTCGGTATCCGGCTCGCCGGAGATCTTCCAGTCACACATATCACCGTCGTCCGGTCCGTAAACCTTACCGATGGTCTCCTCCTCTACGATGATGCCCTGCATGGTCTCGATCGTTACGACTGCAGACATACCGATGCACTTTCCCGCCTCGATGGTCTTGCCGAGGGTCTCGGAATAGATGTCGTGGTCGATGATGTACGGTACATGCTTCTGTGTGATCGACTTGATCGTCAGACCAAGCTTGTTACAGATGGCCTCACTCGCGTTCCATGCGTAGGACGGCTCAAATGCTGCCGGATGCGCGATCTGCGCCTCGAACTCTTCCTTCGTAAGATCACAGCCGTGTGCCTTCGCGAGTGCGAGTCCGTACTCGTCGACATTGTAGCTGTATGCGCCCTTGATCTTCGTGATCTTATGCATGCCACCTGCGACCAGACCGACGATATTGATCCAGAAAATATCCTGCATGCCGCTGCCCGCGATGGTGCAGCCGGTCTCCTTCGCCAGCGCATCGAGTCTGTTAATCTGTGCCGCTGCCGTGGTCCACGGATAAATCGCCTCCTCACAGGTGGTGATAACATTGATGCCACGTGCCACGCACTTCTCTACATGATCATAGATATCGTTGATGAAGCTGAACAGCGTCACGATCGCCACATCTGCATCGCACTCATCGAGCACCTTATCGGCGTCGTTCGAGATGAGGATGCCGGTCTTCAGACCGAGCCCCGCGAAATCACCGATATCCATGCCGACCACTGCCGGGTTGACATCGATCGCACCTACGATCTGTGCGCCATGCTCATACAGATAGCGGATGATGTACTTCGCCATCTTACCACAGCCATACTGAACGACCTTAATCTTCTCCATATCTTCCTCCTTTGCAGACCCTGTGGGTCTCATCAAACACGAACTTTTCTGATATCTCCACTATAAGGTCTGCGGTCGGAAGAGAGTCAAGCAGATTATGTTTGTTAATTATCAAACAAAACGTACAGGCACCTGGAGGCGCATGAACATGCTGCGCTTCTCTGAGTCGAAGACGTTGAACTCGGTGATGATCTCGCAGATGTAGTCGCCGTCGAGGATCCAGCCCTGCGCGCGGCAGTGGTCGCGGAGCTTCAGCGCGTATGCGATCTCCTCGTCGAAGGAATCGAGGTAGATGCAGGCGAACATACCGCTGTCGAGGACCTTCACGCCCGGCACGATGTCCCGGTCCTTGTGGTCCACGAAGACGAAGCTCTCCTCCGGGACGAAACGGCCCTCCTCGAAGTTCGCCAGCGTGATTGAGGTGCCGACATTATACGAGTGGACGTGGAGGAAGCCCTTCTTCACGAGCTCCTGTCGAAGCCCCATCAGCTCTTCCTCGAAGGAATCCGCGTCCATCGCATAGAAATTGTGGCGGCACGGGCGCCCATAGGTATAGCGGCGATCAATGTACTCGAGCGACACCGTGCCGTTCGTCGGCGACTTCCGGTACTTCTCGATCGACGCGATCGCGCGCTCCACGGCGGCATGCCGCGACTTCAGCTCCCGCATCTGCTCATGCAGCTGTTCGTTTTTCTTCACCAGCAGCGTCTCGATCAGCGTGATATCCTCCTTCTCGAGGATGTTCTGGATCTCGGACAGACTCATCCCGAGCTCCTTCATATACGCGATCATATCGAGCCGCGCGTTCTGCGTGATGTCGTAGTAGCGGTAGCCCGTCTTCGGGTCCGTCCGCCGCGGCTTCAGCAGATTCATCTCATCGTAGAGCCGAAGCGTCGCCACCGTGATGCCATTCATCTCTGCCATCCGACCGATGCTCACCAGATTATTCATGCGTCACCTCCTGCTTCCGCCAATGTCTCCGGCGTGACCTCATCACGTCGCCTCCGGTTTCGCCCCCGGCGGTCTCCTGAAACTCTGTTCCAGGATGAGAGTTTTCGTCGATATCCACCACCAGCTTACCACGCACTCCGGCGAAATGTAAGCCTGCAGGCATGGTAAGCGCTTTAAAATGAAATCATGCCTACAGCTTCAGATCATCTCCAGGAACGCGGCAAGTGCCCGCGACACGTAGCGGTTCTTCTTATAATAGAAGCTGATCTGGCGGACGGAGTCACGGTTTTCGAGTTTATAGAAGAGGAGGTTTTTCGCCTTCGGGACGTTCTGGATCAGGGAGTCGCCGACGAAGGCGATGCCCATGCCGTAGCAGGCGAGGTTGTACGCGGTGATCTGCTGGTCGAGCTCGAGTCGGATCTTCGGACTGAAGTGGTTCTCCCGGCAGATCGTCATGGCGCGCTCACGTGTGTCGTTCCGCTCATGCAGCAGCAGGAAAGGGTCGTCGCGGAAGACATGCATCGGTACCGGGGTCCGCTCGGCCGCGAGGTGATGTCCGGCCTTTATGTCCGCCGCGGTCAATGCATAAGGCACGACTTCCATGTTCGACGCGAAGTCCACCGGCACCGCCATGAGGAGATGGTCCTCCTGGATCACCTTCCGATCGAAAACGAGCGAATCGAGCTCACTGTTGTCGAGGAGCAGATCGAGGGTGCCCGCCGACAGCTTCTCCGTCAGCTCACTCGTCGAGCCTTCGACGAGGGTGATATGAATCGACGGATAGCTCGCCGTAAAGCGACTGAGGATCGGCGGCAGTACATACGATACGAAGAAATTCGTCCCGCCGATACTGAGCGCGCCATGCCGGAGCTCCGTGAGGTCACGCACATAGCTCTCGAAGCTGTTCTCCGCATCCATGATACGCTCCACCGCACGGATGTACTCCTGCCCAACCTCAGTGAGATGAATCGGGTTCGTGCTCCGGTCGAAAATCGGCGCATCGATCCTCTCCTCCTCCTTTTTCACCGCCGCACTGAGCGACGGCTGACTGATAAAGAGCTTCTGCGCCGCACGGGAAAAGCTCATCTCCTTATAAACCTCATAGATATAGCGCATCGACTGGAACATATATCCTCCACTTCCTGCCTGGCACCACCGTTTGGCGACACGTCCATCATTACGGGTGGGACCATCCTCCACTATCTGCCCGGCACCACCGCGTCCCGGACGGACGACGAACTGTCCGGCAGACGACATTGGCCTGCCCAGGACGATGGCCGGTCTGGGCTGCAGACGCCCTGCAAAGCGCGGCACATTATAGTCTGCAGGCTATAAGGCAGTTCGTCATATAAGTATTTGAAAATAACATAACACGAAGCTATAGTGAAGACAAGAAGATAAGCCGCAGAAGCGGCATGTGATAAGCACCAGAACATCATCGAAGCGGCCGCGGATATGCCACTTCAGCATCATTCAGGGAGGATATACACATGGCAGCTGTAAATTCAAATTTCCGTTCCGAACACGATTCCATCGGCGATCGCACCGTCCCGAAGGACGCGTACTATGGCGTCCAGTCACTTCGTGCTTCCGAGAACTTCCACATCACCGGACTGAAGATGCATCCGGAAATCATCAACTCCATCGTAGAAATCAAGAAGGCCTCCGCCATCACGAACCTCGAGATCGGTCTCCTCGACAAGAAGGTCGCGGACGCTATCGTACAGGCCTGTGACGAGATCGTCGCCGGCGAGTTCCGCGACGCCTTCATCGTCGACCCGATCCAGGGCGGCGCAGGCACGAGCCTCAACATGAACGCGAACGAGGTCATCGCGAACCGTGCGATCGAGATCCTCGGCGGTGAAAAGGGCGACTACTCCCTCGTAAATCCAAACGACCACGTAAACTGCGGTCAGTCCACGAACGACGTCTTCCCATCCGCCGGTAAGATCGCCGTGCTCAAGCTCCTCATCAAGGCACAGATCCAGCTGCAGCGTCTCTATAAGGCGCTCTCTGATAAGGCTGAGGAGTTCGATGATGTCCTGAAGATGGGCCGCACTCAGCTGCAGGACGCGGTCCCGATTCGACTCGGACAGGAGTTCCGGGCCTACAGTGAGGCCGTACGTCGAGATATCGCCCGCCTGGAGCGTGCACAGGACGAGATGCGCTGTCTGAACATGGGCGGCACCGCCGTCGGCACGGGTATCAATGCGGACGAGATGTACCTCCGCCGCATCGTACCGAATCTCTCCATGGTCAGCGGCCTCCAGCTCGTGCAGGCCTTCAACCTCGTGGACGCCACCCAGAACCTCGACGGTTTCGTGGCCGTCTCCGGTGCCGTCAAGACCTGCGCCGTCAACCTCTCGAAGATGTGTAACGACCTGCGTCTCATGTCCTCCGGTCCGCGCTGCGGCTTCAACGAGATCAACCTTCCGGCGAAGCAGAACGGCTCCTCGATCATGCCGGGCAAGGTGAATCCGGTCATCCCGGAGGTCGTGAATCAGGTGGCCTTCAACATCATGGGCAACGACTTCACCATCACCATGGCAGCCGAGGGCGGTCAGCTCGAGCTCAATGCCTTCGAGCCGATCATCTTCTGGAACCTCACCCATGAAGTGGAGTTCCTTACGTACGCGGTGAACACCCTGACCGACAACTGTATCGTCGGCATCACCGCAAACCGCGAGCGCTGCCAGAGCTACGTCGACCACTCCGTCGGCATCATCACCGCCCTGACCCCGCACATCGGCTACGAGCACGCCGCCGACATCGCGAAGGAAGCGATCCGCACCGGTGCCTCCGTGAAGGACCTCATCCTCCAGAAGGGCATCCTCACCCAGGAGAACATCGACAAGATCCTCGACACCCACGCCATGACCAGCCCAGGCATCTCCGCGAAGGAGCTGCTGGAGTAATCCATGAACTATACGATGCCGAGCATAGCATAAACGCGCGGTACCCGCCCATGTCCAGTGCGATGCGCAGTCATCTTTCTGGCGGACGGCTCAGCCGAATCCCCGCCGTAAATCTCACAGCATATACGAATCCCCCTGTTCACAACCGAACAGGGGGATTTTATGCCGCGGAAATTAATGGGGTCTGACCCCATTAATTTTTTCTAAACAAAATCTAAACTGAAGTTTATGGGGTCAGACCCCAATGTCGTCAACCCAACGTCAACTTAAGATTGGTTGCTAGAAGGATGATATCACAAAGG
>NZ_JBKEIS010000021.1:0-23929 GCF_046365365.1 Oribacterium sp. P9
ACCCTTTGGGGAGCTCTGTTAGAGTTACCCTTTTATAGCCACTGATAAAAAAGATAATTTTCTGCTAATCTATGCTTGACTTTTCATAGCTGGTCTCCGTCCCTGAGTACGGATAATGTGTCCTCAGTAAGACCTTTACTATGCAATCCCCTTCCCTCCATCAGCATTGCCCGATTTCTACAGTACTATGGGATTGTCCGACCACCTACCATTCATTTGAAATACTCCGTTTTCAGTTGCAATTCCATACTCTTCTTCGAGAAATGGCAGGTTCTCCCCAGTTGATGTGTATTCATAATGTAAAACATGATTGGTTCTCTGACTCCGCAGTGCCACATAACACTCGCCATATCGCATTACATGATATTGTCTTCCGCACCAGTTAAGACGTCGACCGATTGAAGTTAACGTTTCGAAGCTCAATCACTATTCAACCCTGCTTTCTTGCTGTCTACGTTTGTCAGATGCCGTTACCGGCATCATCCCAAGACTCGCTATTATCTGGTTGGCTAAACCTTGGATAAACCGGAATCCCACCGGCTTGACTACACACCCTTAGCTGGGCGCACAACTGGAAGTTGTTGGGTTCTTTACATAGATTAAATATCAATTTATAAATCAAACTCGTCTTCTATCTTTTCCTGTTCGTCTATAATATTCATCCTTATCTGCATACATCAACTTATCAGCCATTGCCTTAATTTCTTCAAAATTAAGTTCTATATGTTCTGAACAAACAACTACTCCCTTAGACACACTAAGTTCAGAAATAAGATTTCCCTGGAAGTTTTCAGTTAAATAATCAAATGTCTTAACTGCATCCTGTGCTTCTTCTCTCGTTCCTCTCAGTAATGCAACAAACTCATCGCCACCTACACGATACGTCCTTCCAAGACCTGAGAATGCATTATCCATACACTTCGAAGCGCCAATAATTAACTCATCCCCTGCTTCATGACCAATATTATCATTAGCTGCTTTTAAACCGTTCAAATCCATCATAATAAGAACGTATTCTATTAAGTTATTATTTTTCTTGATTATTTCACAGTCAACTTCAAACCCTCGTCTATTATATAAGCCTGTAAGCTCGTCCTTTATAGATGCTTCATATCTTCTGTTGTATGCATCCTTTGCCTTCTTCTCTCTCATACTAATAATAACAAATGAAGTTGCCATTATTAATACGCCTGCAATAAAGATTAAAACAATTGGAAGTATAATTTTATTTACATCCAATTTAACAGGATTATTATCTCTTATTACTATATACCAATCAAATCCTTCGAGATACTTGGTCATATAACAGCCATTCTCCGATAACTGATAATAAAAATCATCATCTGATATATTGTCAAAATATGAATTATCCAAGTAGCCTGTTTCTATAGAACTTACATCCGTATCAACCTGTATAAGTCCATCATGATTAACTAAATATACTTTGATATTGTATTCTTCCTCGAACCTGGCAAGTATGTCTACAAGGTCATTCATATCAACTCCGACACCACATACCCCCAAAATGTCTCCATTCGTGTCAAAAATACCGTAATTAATAAACACCGTAAGACTCCCGTTATTATCTTCATCAGTATCAACATTAACTATATATCTTTTCCCTGAATCCAAGTAATCCTTATACCATATATCATGGCTGTCATTTTCAACATCAAGATACCTACTTATTCCATTATATGTATAATATGCTCTTGTTTTATCCGAAACAACAAATACCATTTTATAATCAAATTCATTACCAATGGATACCAGACGATTAGTCATATCGTCTTTGACACTCTCCGCCTCTTCTCTGGTTTTCCCCTCTATGTAGGTTCTTATATCAATATCACTGCTAATCGTCTGAGAAACAGTAATTGGCTTAATAAATTCTTTCTCAATCTTTGCTGAAACCATCTGTGCAATTGTTCTGCTCTGTATTTCAGAGTTTTCCTTAGTTACCTGTTGAATCACATTCACACATGCTATGATGGAAACATTCATGCTAAGTAGCATTATGATAAGCATAATAACAGCATCAAATCTGCTGTCATTAATCATATTCGTATGTTCATCCCCATTATGAGACCAATCATACATATATGCAGCAAACATTACGACTGAACCTATTCCCAGTCCTAAATTGGTTATAGAAAATCCATAAATAAAGGACTGTACAACTGTTGCAATTATTGGAATAAACGAAAACAGCATCATTGAAATGAAGCTTCGTTTTTCCAAATACTTTCTATACTTAAACGCTATACCTGCTCCTATAAATATGACGACAAGTGATATTAGTGTATATACATACCAGAAATTATTCCTGTGATAATAATTTGCCTCATCGAAATAATACATCCATGGATAAAACAAATTAACCACAACAATGAAAATATTAATGCACGAAAAGATATTGGCAATTTTAACACTATTGCCACTTACTTCAGCACCTTTTTCAACAAAAACAGAACTAACATACCTAACATAGGTATTTGCCATTGCTATGTTCATAGCAAATACCATAAGATTCGCAATTCTAGTTACTAAAATATTAAAAGGACCCAGGTTACCTCTAAAAATATAGGCCAAAGTCTCTCCAAAAAACAGAACTGTAGCAATAAGAAATAATCGAACGAACATCCTCATACTCTTCTGTTTTGGATTATTTGCTTTAATTGAAACAAAAATTATTAGACAGAACAAACAAAAGAACATATCCATTGTTGCCTGTGCAATTTCAAGACTTGTAATATTCATCTATTTTTTTCCTCGTCGGTTGATACTCTTTTTTACCTTATATTTGAATTGATGGATAATGCTTGTTTTTTTATTCTTATACAAGATTACTGTTTTTTCTTCGAAAGGTAAATTTATCAATTCTGCAACTTCCGATTTGTATAACCTCTCTTAACATCTAATCCACTGTCTCAAATCGTGACATCTAATCCGAGGTTACAACCTGACACACATTTTGCAGTGGATATGTTTCCATATAAGAAAACCGAGCTTTTTCAGAAGTCTGGCTTCAAATCCAAACCTCCGAAAAAGCCCGGAATCTATGTTTTTTAATTTGTCTTACGCCACGCTGGATGCGCTACGGAAGCAAAGCTTCCTACGCTTATCCGCGGCATTCGCCGCATACAGCCCATCGCATAATGGTGCTTTGTGAGCAAGCTCCCACAGCACCTTATGCTCGGTCTGCACGTGGCTCATTGCTAACGCGTGACATCAAGACTACCGTCTCCACATGTACCGTTTCCGGGAAGTTATCCACCGGGCAGACATGGCGGAGCTCATAGCCGGCGGCGCGGAGGTACTTCACGTCGCGGGCGAGGGTGGCGGAGTCGCAGCTCACGTACACGAGCTTTTCCGGAGCCATCTGGACGATGGTGTTCAGGGCCTTCTCATCGCAGCCCTTTCGTGGCGGGTCGACGCAGATGACGTCAATGCGCTCGTCCTGATGTACTTCATACCAGGCCGGGAGCACTTCTTCGGCGGCACCGACGTAGAACTCTGCGTTCGTGATGCCATTTAGCGCCGCGTTCTGACGGGCATCCTCGATGGCCTCCGGGATGATCTCGACGCCATAGACCTGCTTCGCCTTCTGGCTTAAGAAAAGGGAGATCGTACCGATACCGCAGTAGAGATCCCAAACATTTTCCGTGCCCTGAAGGTCGGCGAATTCGAGCGCCGCGCCGTACATCTCTTCGGTCTGCACCGGGTTCACCTGGTAGAAGCTGAGCGGTGAGATGCGGAAGCGGACCTCGCCGATGGAATCTTCGATATATCCAGGGCCATAGAGATGCACGATCTTCGTCCCCATGATCACATTTGTATTTTCCATATTCACGGAGAAGCTCAGGCTGTCCACATGCGGGCACTCGCCGCTGTCCTTCGCTGCTCTATCCACATACGCAGCGCGGCCATCCGACGCATTTTCGCCGTTTTCCACCGTATCTGCGGAATCAACGCTGCGCAGCTCTGCTGCCGCGCCCGTCTGTCCACCATGCCCACAGAGCTTCTCCACCAGCGCCTCCTGGTGCGGGAGGCTCGTGCCGTTGATGACGAGGCAGACCATGTGCTGGCCGGAGCGGAAGCCCTTACGGCAGAGTACATGACGCACGAGGCCTTCGCCGCTCTTCTCGTCGTATGGGTCGATGCTGTAGTCCTCCATCCAGGTGACGATGGCTTCCAGTATCGCCTTATTTTCTTCGACGCCGAGGAGGCAGTCGTCGCAGGCGATGACGTCGTGGGTCCGGCCGGCGTAGAAACCGGCGATGATCTTTCCGGACTTGTCGCGGCGGATCGGGTACTGCGCCTTGTTCCGGTAGCGAAACGGGCTTTCCATGCCGACGATCAGCTGGAATACCTCGTCGAGAAGCGCCTGCGGCACCTCGCCGATGCGAAGCAGGTTGTTGTAGACCTTCTCCTGCTTGAAGTGGAGCTGTGCCGGGTAGCGCATCTGCTGGAGCTGGCAGCCGCCACACTGACGGGCGATCGGGCAGGCCGGGGTCTCCCGCGCCGGGCTCGGCGTAACGAGCTTTACGAGGCGGGCGAAGCCGTAATGCTTCTTCACCTTCGTCGCGGCGGCGATGACCTCATCACCGATGACCGTATCCTTGATGAACCAGACGAACTGGCCCTCGGTCTTTCCGATGCCGAGTCCCTCACTGGAGTAATCTGTAATCTTTACCTGAAACTGCTGATTTTTTTCCATAATTCTATCCGCGCGTCTGCGCTCTTCGATGCCTGCACGTCCGATGCTCTGACGCGCGTCCTGATGTTTCCATATACTTCATGAAGCAGGTGCGAATGCACCTGCTTCTCATAGTGTAGCACTGTTCAGCTATCTGCTGCCAGTCTCCTTACTCTTTCGTCTTCACACGCCGGATCTTCTGTACCGAAAGCCAGAGGATGCCGCCGAGGGCAGCGACCGCAAGGCACCAGCCCCACCATGGCATGTGCTCAACATTATAGCAGCGCACATTGACCCACATGCTGTTGATCGCCTGGTTCTTCGCATCATCGAAGTACTGCATGATGCAGGTGCGGTGGATGTTTTCGGTGCTCGGATACTGTGCGCCGAGCTGCCGGCGGGTCTGCTCCTCCGGAACGGTCAGCACGTAGTCCGGATCCACATTTTCATCGTCGCCGGTGAAGAAGTAGGTCACATCGTACGGTACGGTGTCCTCTTCGCCTTCCTCCGCGCCGTAGTTCCAGTCGAGGTACTCAAGGATACGCGGATCATCGCCACCGGATACGAAGGAGGTGTAGCCGATGTAGTACATGTTCCGGATTGCGTTATCCGGGCGGGACAGGAAATTGATCCACGCCTCGGCCGCCTGCTGCTTCGCCGGATCATCATGGATGCCGTTCTTCAGCATGATCCAGCCATCGAAGTAGATGTTGGACGCCTCATCCGGCATCGCAAACTCGAGCTTGTAACCATCCTCCTCGGCCTGATCCATGGTATAGACGGCGTCACCGGACCACTGGTAGTTACCCGCCACCTTTCCGGTCACCATATCGGCCTTACCGGAATCAACCTCGAAGCTGTAGACATTGTCCTTCATGCCCTGCAGCCAGTCCTGTACACGGTCGATCATCTCCGGCGAGGTGTCGTTTAAGCGGCTCTCCAGCTTCTCCTTATAGTCCGGGTCCGCGAGAAAGGCTTCACTCGTCAGCTCGTCGTGGTTCAGCGCACCGACCGCGGCGAAGTAGCACTCACGCACACTGTCCTTGATGGTAACGCGCTTCCGGAACTTCGGATTCGTCAGCACATCCCAGGTGGAGGCCTCCTCACGGGTCATCAGCTCCGGGTTATACACGATGCCGGTGACGCCCCACATATAGCCGGCGGCATAGCGACTCCATGGCTCGCCGTGGATCTCGTGGTCCTCGAAGATCTTTCGAAGATACGGGGACACGCCCTTGATGTAGTAGTTATGCTCGTCCGTCGTGTCGAAGAAGTGCTCGGAAAGCGGCTGAACCTTGCCCTCACTGATCAGCTTCATGAACATGTACTCGGACGGGCAGATGAGGTCGTAGGTGTCGCCGAGGGTCAGCATGTTGTAGAGATCCTCGTTGGTACCGAAGGTGGAGTACTCGACCTTCACCTTCTGGCCGTAGGTCTCCTGGTACCAGTCCTCGAAGTCCTTCACCAGCGAATTTTCACCGAGGATATCCCCGCTTGGGAGGTCAATGACTTCATCAGCGTTCCACCCGCCCTGGTCGATGTACTCCTCCCAGTTGCAGACGCGCAGCGTGATGGTATCGTCGGACTTCGGGGCAGCGAAGGCCTCGAGGGTGCCGAGCGATGGAAGGAAGGCACTCAGTGCGAGGCAGCCCGCTGCGAGAAGGGCGAGCGGCTTCCGGCTGCGATCGCCGACTGTCTGGCGCATGCCGTGTACTGTCCGGCGCGTGCCCGATGGAAGCATTGACCTGCGATAGGATGTAAACAGTTTATCCATGTACCGGCTCCTTTCTCTTCTCCTCCTGGATGGCACGGTAGTTTCCGACGGCCACCACCAGGATCACGATGAGGAAGATCACCGTCGACAGGGCCCAGAGTGCGGTCTTGATCGTCGTCTGGGAGCCCTTCGTCGCGTTCACGACGTAGGTGCTGATGGTATCAAACATCGCCGGCTTCGTGTAGGTCGCGATGAAGTAATCGTCGAGGGACAGGGTGATGGCGAGGCCGAAGCCGGAGACGATGCCCGGCATGATCTGCGGGATCACGACCTGCTTCAGCGCGCGGAACGGCGTGGCACCGAGGTCGAGCGCGGCCTCATAGAGGCTGGAGTCCATCTGCTGGATCTTCGGCATGACATTCAGGAACACAAACGGTGCACTTAAGGTCACATGGCCGATGAGCAGCGGGATGTAGGTATCCTTGCTGATGCGCATGACGACGACCATCAGTACACAGATGGAGAAGCCGGTCACGACGTCGGCGTTGATGACCGGAATCTGATTCATCGTGCTCATCGCGGTCTTCACGCGCTCCTTCGAGTAGAAGGCGCCGATGGCACCGAGGCTGCCGAGGATGGTCGCGATCAGGGCCGAGGTGACGGCCAGGGTCAGGGTACCAAAGATCATCGTCCGAAGCTCCTCGGTCGTAAAGAGGGTCACATAGTTCTGAAGGGAGAAGCCGCGGATCGTACCGATCGTCGTGGCGTCGGTGAAGCTGTAGACGGCGAGGATCAGGATCGGCAGATACAGAAGGAGCAGCATCGCCACGAAAAATATGGATTTCCAGAGCTTTTTCATCACAGTACCGAGCCTCCTCTCCGGTGGTCGTCCTCACCCGTGCCGGTCAGCAGGGTGAAGAGGCAGATAAATGCCAGCAGGATCAGTGCGATCATGGAGCCTCCGTGCCAGTTGTACGCAGAGAAGTAGCTTCCGATGAGCGATCCCATGATATAGGTGCTGTTGTACAGCATGTCGAGCACAACATAGTTCGTCATCGCCGGCAGGAAAACCATCGAGATACCGCTGACGACGCCCGGCATCGAGAGCGGCAGGGTCACCTTCCAGAACGCCGTCTTCTCATCCGCGCCGAGATCAGCGGCGGCCTCCAGCAGGGAGTGGTCGAGTCGTGAAATCGTCGTATAGATCGGAAGGATCATAAACGGCAGGAAATCATAGCTCATACCGATGACCGCATTGAGAAACGGATGCATCGCGAGGTTGCCTTCAAGGAAGGTCAGCACCTCCTTCAGTGCCGTGATGCGCAGTGAGAAATTGATCCACATCGGCATCACGAAGATCATCACGATGACCGACTTCGCGCGGAAGTGGCTGGTCGCGAGGATGTACGCGAGCGGATACGCCAGCAGGACGCAGACGATGGTCGTCACTGCAGCGATCGCGAGGCTGTAAAACAGGGTGCCCACGGTGTTCGGATTCGTGAAAAAGCCGATGAAGTTCATCAGCGTGAACTGTCCGGAGCCGTTCGTGAAGGCATAGTAGAACAGCACCGCCAGCGGTGCAATCACAAACAGAATCAAAAAGAGCATATACGGGATGCCCAGATTTTTTCTGGAGAAACGCATAGATCGGCTCCTTTCTACTTCTTGATCGTAAAGCTCATCTTCTCGGTCGGCATGATAAGTCCGACACGGTCACCCATGTTCCAGAGGTCCTCATCGTAGACGGCGAAGTCCTGCTCGAGCTCGGTGTGGATGATGTAGAGGTAGTGGGATCCGAGGTAGATCAGGTTACTGATGTTGCCCTGGATGAGACCCTCCTCCTGGTTATCGGTCATGTCGATGTCCTCCGGCTGGATGGACGCCATGACGCGGATACGGCTGAGGTCGATGACTTCACCGTTCGCGTCGATGATGGTACCGTCCTCCTGACGCTTGCCACCCTTGATGAGCTTCGTGAGGCTCGCGTGGAGCAGCTGGCCGTTGTACTCGAGACGATAGTCCTTGTTGATATCTACCTGGAAGGTATTCGTATGATCCTCTGCGATCATGATGTGAATGCCGTCCGGCTCCAGGCATATACCTACGCGGTCGCCGACATTGACCGCCTTCGTGGAGCGGGCCACGATCTCGTTCTTTCCGGACTGGATCGTGATTTCGTAGTGCATGCCCTTGAAGATCACGGCAGTCACGACGCCACGGATGGTACCGTTCTCCGGCTTCGTGATCTCGACATCCTCTGGACGAACGACGGCGGTGATGTGGGTGCCCTCCGGGACATCATCGACGCACACGAACTCACCACCGCAGAAACGGGTGGTCAGCTTCCCGGTCATGATGCCGCCGAAGATGTTACTCTCTCCGATGAAGTCGGCCACGAAGGCGTTCTTCGGCTCGTTGTAGATGTCCTCCGGGGTGCCGATCTGCTGGATCTCACCCTCACTCATGACGACGATCTTGTCGGACATGGTAAGCGCCTCCTCCTGGTCGTGGGTGACGTAGATGAAGGTGATGCCGAGCTTGTCATGCATGGCCTTCAGCTCGATCTGCATCTCCTGACGCATCTTGAGGTCGAGCGCGCCGAGCGGCTCATCGAGGAGGAGGATCTCCGGCTCGTTTACGAGTGCACGTGCGATGGCGATACGCTGCTGCTGACCGCCGGACAGGGTCGACACACTGCGGTCCTCGAAGCCCTCGAGGTCGACGAGGCTCAGCATACGCTTCACCTTCCGATCGATGACGTCCTTCGCTACCTTCTTCTGACGGAGGCCGAAGGCGATGTTGTCATAGATGTTCATGTGCGGAAAAAGCGCATAGCGCTGGAAAACCGTATTGATCGGACGCTCGTATGGCGGAAGTGAGGTGATGGACTTTCCGTTCAGGAGGATCTCGCCCGAGGTCGGGATGTCGAAGCCTGCGATCATCCGAAGGGTCGTCGTCTTCCCACAGCCGGACGGGCCGAGGAAGGTGACGAACTCGCCGCGCTTCACTTCGAGGTTAAAATCATGTACGGCGATGAAACCGTTGTCGTCGTACTGGCGCATCACATGCCTGAGCTCGATGATGTTCTCGCTTTTTACTGTTTCGTTTCCCATAATTCTTTCCCTTTATATATAAATAATATATGCGTTCAGTGTAGTGGGGACTCGGAGGGGCGGCAACGAAGGCACAGTACTCCGAGACCGGTGAAATCTAAGCCGGGTCCCCATTTGCTTGAACTGTAACTGAAACTTAAAACTCCGGCGGCGTGCTGATCCAGAGGAACTTCGCGGGCTTCGCGCTCGGATTCTCGATCCGGTGGACCTGCGTCGTTCGGTAGTAGAAGCTCTCTCCGGCCTTCACCGTGTAAACCGCCTCCCCGAAGTGCACCCGGATCTTCCCGTTCATGACATAGCCGAACTCCTCACCGGTATGCGGCTTATCCTCTTCGAGTGTCTGATGCGGGGCGAGTGTAACCAGCAGGGGTTCCATCTCGAACTTCTGCGCGGTCGGCACCAGCCACTTACGGCAGTTGCCCTGCTCATCCACCTTCTCGAAGCAGTCTGCTCCAGTGAAGACGATCTGCTCCTGCGTCGATTCCTTGAAAAATTCACCGGGCGTCGTCCCGAGGCACTCGATGAGATCCATCAGCGTCACCACCGACGGCGACACCTGCCCCCGCTCCAGCTGCGAAATAAAGCCCTTCGTCAGCTCCGTCCGATCCGCCAGCTCCTGCTGCGTGAGACCGTTTCGGTTCCGGAGATTCTTGATTTTCCGCCCGATCTCGACGTTCACCTGCTCTGCTGCCATGAGCGCTTCCCTTCCTGTGTATAACATGATAATTTCGTCTTCCGTCCCAGCTGATTCGCATCGTAATCCTGCAAAACCATGTCATGTACACACTAAACTTTTTGCTAAACTTGCAATATGCTATCACTAAACTTTTAAGCCGGAATTCATTATACTATAACTAAACTTTTAATCAATTAATAATTGACTTTTTACAGAAAAAATCGAACAAACTTGCAATGCAGCCCTATGGAGATCCAGATGGGTGGCGCGGTGGACGTTGCTGGTACCGGTCGCATAGCCCTTTACTATGGAAATCTGAATGGGTGGCACGGAGGGGCTCCCGGCCCATACTGTCACATTCCTATCTAATATGGTTTGATTTTGAAAATACTGGATACGTTTTTTGACCATAATCATCGAAATTGATTGTGAAGTATCCACTTTTAGGCGATTCCAAAAATATTGGATACGAAAAGCTTTATTTCATAAGAGCTCTCCGGGGTCTGGTATCCAGTATTTAAAAAAAGAAGTTATATTGGATATCTGCTTAAAGATATGTTTCTTTGAAGCACGAAATACATATCCACTATTTGAAAAATCGAGGAAGATTGGATAGTACGCATATATGCGTATGCCTGATTCTACGGAAAACTATCCAATAAGCGCCCTATCTCGAAATCGTGGATATTTTAGCTCTGTGTGCAAAAATGGTAAACGTTGCTGAAAGTATCCACGATTTCGAAATCCGTCGGTTATTGGATAGTGCCATCCATCTTTATCTAATTCCCCCACCTCGGGATTTTACGTGCATGACGCAATGGAACGTTGCGAGATGCCTTCGCTTGTGTTAGTATGGGCGACAGTGACGCGTATCCATAGACGCGCCCGGAACCTGTGATGATTTCCACGAAAAAGCGATGAGGATACCGTACCCCTCATCCGACGATGAGAAATCGTTGTGTTATTTAGAGCTATGGATTAGAAAGAATACATAAATGGAATTTAACGAGTTTTTCAGAGAACAGAACGCATCCACCCAGAACGGCGGAATGCGCTTTATTGAGAGCTTCTATGACGGCATGCGGGTAGCGGATATCTACCTCGTAAAGACGAAGAACGCTGCGCTCACGAAGAATGGTAAGGAGTACCTGAACGTGACGCTGCAGGATCGCACCGGTCAGGTGGATGCGAAGGTATGGGAGCCAAACTCCCCGGGCATCGCAGAATTCGATGTACTCGACTACGTCTATGTCGAGGGCAATGTCACCGTTTATAATGGCAGCAACCAGCTGAGCATCCAGCGCCTCCGCGTGGCGAAGGAGGGCTCCTTCGATCCGAAGAATTATCTTCCGGTGTCCGGTCGTCCGATCCCGGAGATGGATCAGGAGCTGCAGCAGATGATCAAGTCGGTGAAAAATCCGTACCTGAACAAGCTGCTCAATATGATCTTCCTCGAGAATGAAGGCTTCCATAAGGAGTTCATGCAGCACTCTGCCGCAAAGTCCGTACACCACGGCTACGTCGGCGGTCTCGCAGAGCATACCCTGTCGGTCGCAGCCATCTGTGATTTCTATGCGAAGCATTACCCGGATCTGCACCGTGACCTGCTGATCACCGCGGCGCTCTGCCACGACATCGGAAAGGTACAGGAGCTGACCGCGTTCCCACGCAACGATTACAGCGATGTCGGACAGCTGATCGGTCATATCGTCATCGGCTATCAGGCTGTTATCAATACGGCAAAGAAGATTCCGGATTTCCCGGAGACCCTCGCCGCAGAGCTTGGTCACTGCATCCTCGCGCACCATGGTGAGCTCGAGTACGGCTCCCCGAAGAAGCCGGCACTGATGGAGGCGATGGCACTTTCCTTCGCCGACAACGTCGATGCGAAGCTCGAAACCATGCGCGAAGCCATCGCTGCCGCAGGTAAGAACGGCAAGGCGCCGGACAGCAACGGCTGGCTCGGCTTCAACCGCCTCATCGACTCAAACCTTCGAAAGACGAGTGACCTGTCATAAGTTATAATGGAACAAAACGCCGGCGCGCAGAGGACTCCCCTCTGCACGACGGCGTTTTTGATAGTACAGTCAGAAATGAATCGTCGAGGAGCCCCGGAGGGCTGCCATCAGCAGCCATACGGAGAGACCGTGAATAAATCCAAAATGGGCCCTTAGAACCAGTTAGTTTACTTTCCTTGACCCCCTCTGCAACGCTGAGGTTTCATCAAGAAAACTCAGTGATTGCAGAGGGCTTACTGGTTCTTAGGGCCCATTTTGTGATTTTTCCGGTCTCGGAGTACTGTGCTGCTGATGGCAGTCCTCCGGGGCTCCTCGTAAAATCCTCATGGAATCATCGTGCGCCGACCGTCAGCTTATACTCGACCTCACTGTACTCGGAGCCGCGCTGGCGCTGCACCTTCACCTTGATGTCGTCGCCGACCTCGAGCTCACCGAGCACCTTACGGAACGTCGGCATGTCATCGATCTCGCTGTCGTCGATCATGGTGAGGACATCACCGCTCTGGATGCCTGCATTGAACGCCGGCGAACTCTTATCGCACTCCTCGATGTAGAGGCCGGCCGGAAGTCCTGCACGGGCCATCTCGGACGTCACCTCCTGCGCATGGAAGCCGAGGTACGGGTACGCGATGCCATTCGACAGCTTCTGGATCTGTGCGAGGAAATCCGTCGCGACGGCGATGCGATGATAGCCATCCACCGTTTCCCCGAGGCGGCTGCTCACCCAGCCGATCAGCTCGCCCTTCGTATTCAGCACGAAGGCCCCGCTCTCCGGGCTCGCATGAAGATCCGCGATCATCGCGGCGATACTGCCATCGATGTAGGATGTGTTATAGCTGATGGACGAAATCCTGCCGGTCGTGCAGGACGGATAGCTGCCATCCGGGGCCCCGACCGCGAGGAGCAGGTCCCCACGCTGCAGGCGGCCTGCATTGCCGATGGTGATCGTCCGGAGCTCATGCCGATCCTTCGCACTGAGCGTGTGCTGGGCGACGGAAACCACCGCGATCCCATCCGCCTGGTCCTGTGCCTTCAGCTGTGCTTCATAGGAGGAACCGTTCACACTCACCGTGATCGCGTCGTTCTCCTTTATGATGTCCGCAGAGGTGAGCACCAGAAGCTCATCGCCGGTGCGTGCGATCAGGATACCGGCGGCCTGTCTGCCGGACTCCACCTCCATGCCGAACATGTCGGTGCTGGTCACGCGGCTCTCGACCTCGACGAGGCTCTGCTCCGCCTGCTGCGCGACATGCTTGAGCGCCGCGTTCAGCTTCTCGTAATCCGCCACCGTGTACGCATAATCTGCGAGCTCCTGCCGCACGATGTCCTCGACCGGGCTCGTCTCCGGCGGGGCACTCACTTCCGCAGCCTGTACCACTTCTGCAGTGGACTGTCCGACTTCCCCGGATGCCTCTGCTGTGGTTTCCGCTTCAGATGGAGCACTGCCCCCGGCTGTACTCTCTTCCGGAAGTGCAGCACCGCCCTCCGAAGCGATCACTTCCGTTTCCAGGACGACGGCCTCGCTCTCCATCGGATGCAGGCGCTCCCGGATCTCCGGCTCCAGGCCACCGAAAACAGCGGCGCTGACGGAACCAAACAGAAGTGCGGAAATCAGCACACGTGCATAGTGCCGCGTACGCTTCTTCCAGTCTCCCTTCCGACCTACGATATTTTCTTTGATAAAGTCTTTTTCTGCCATAGCACAATTATAACCATGAAGATATTTTCACGCAAGAAATTTGCCTTCATGTGCTATACTGATAGGCATGAATGAAAAAGTATTACACACACTCGAATTTAATAAGATTAAGGATCGCCTGACAGACTGTGCGAGCTCCCAGGAGGGACGCAAGCTCGTCCAGGCGCTGCTGCCATCGACGGATCTCGCAGAGATCGATCGAAACCTCGCGGAAACCGACGCGGCCATGCTTCGGATCGGTCTCTATGGCACGCTTTCATTTTCCGGCGTGAAGGACGTCCGTGACAGCCTGAAGCGGCTCGAGATCGCGGCTTCTCTGTCCGCGGCAGAGCTGCTCTCCATCAGTGGCGTGCTGACCGTCGCCGGTCGTGCGAAGGCCTATGCCCGTGACAGTGAGAAGACACCGGAGGCACCGAAGCCGGTGCCACGGGCGGTGCGTTTAAACGCCCACTACACGAAGAATCAGCCGGATCCGGAGAAGCTCCGGGAGGACGCGGCAGACGATGCACTGTCACCGTACTTCCGTGACATCGAGCCGCTCTCTCCGGTCAATAAGGAAATCATCCGCTGCATCCTCTCGGAGGATGAGATCGCCGACGACGCGAGTGCCGGTCTCTTCAGCGTACGTAAGAAAAAGCATGCCCTGGAGGAGCGCATCCATACGACGCTGAACGGCATCCTGAACGGCAGCCGTGCCCTGCTGCAGGACGCGGTCATCACCATGCGCGATGGCCGCTACTGTCTCCCGGTGAAGGCGGAGTATAAGTCGAGCTTCCCGGGCATGGTCCACGACCAGAGTGCGACGGGATCGACGCTCTTCATCGAGCCGATGAACATCGTCAAACTGAATAATGACATCCGTGAGCTCGAGGCCGACGAAAAGAAGGAGATCGAGAAGGTCCTGGACACCCTGTCCGGCTCCCTGATGCCTTACACGAACGAGATACGTCGGAACATCGAGATCCTCGCGCACCTCGACTTCGTCTTCGCGAAGGCGAAGCTGGCGGCCTCCATGCGGGCCACCCGTCCGGTGCTGAACGATCACTACTACATCAACATCCTGCAGGGCCGTCATCCGCTGATCGACCCGAAGAAGGTCGTGCCGATCACGGTGTACCTCGGAAAGGAATTCGATCTTCTCGTCATCACGGGACCGAACACCGGTGGTAAGACCGTGTGTCTGAAGACCATCGGTCTCTTCCAGCTGATGGGCCAGTCCGGTCTCTTCATCCCGGCCGCCGAAGGCTCGGAGCTCGGTGTGTTCGAGGAGATCTTCGCCGACATCGGTGACGAGCAGTCCATCGAACAGAATCTGTCGACCTTCTCCGCGCACATGACGAACACCGTCCGTATCCTGAGCGAGGCCGACAGCCACAGTCTCTGTCTCTTCGATGAGCTCGGTGCCGGTACCGATCCGACCGAGGGTGCGGCGCTCGCGATGGCGATCCTCAACTTCCTTCATAATATGAAGACACGAACCGTCGCGACCACCCACTACGCAGAGATCAAGGTCTATGCCCTCTCCACCGAGGGTGTCGAGAACGCGAGCTGCGAGTTCGATGTGAACACCCTGAGCCCGACCTATCGTCTGCTGATCGGTGTCCCTGGTAAGTCCAATGCTTTCGCCATCTCACAGAAGCTGGGCCTGCCATCCTACATCATCGAGGATGCGAAGAGCCGCCTCGAGAACGAGGATGTCAAGTTCGAGGATGTCATCGCGAGCCTCGAGGAGAGCCGCGTGACCGTCGAGCGTGAGCGTGAGGAGATCGCGCGCTATAAGGCGGAGATCGAGGAGTATAAGCGCCGTGCGCGGGAGAACTCCCGCGGCGTCGAGAAGGGCCGTGACAAGATTCTCCAGAAGGCCCGTGAGGAAGCCGCACAGATCCTGGCGGATGCCAAGGAAACGGCGGACTCCATCGTGAAGGAGCTCCGGAAGCAGGAGCAGAACGGTGCGGCAGTCTTCGAGGCCGACCAGACCCGCTCCACGCTGAATAAGAAGCTGCGGGAGACCCAGGCGAGCCTCTCTGCCGCACAGAAGGTAAAGGGACCGGCCCAGCCAGTATCGGCGAAGAGCCTCCGCATCGGCGACACCGTCCATGTGGCTTCCATGAACCTGAACGCCACGGTCTCGACGCTGCCGGATCGCAACGGTAAGCTCTATGTCACCGCCGGCATCATCCGCACCCAGGTATCGGTGCGCGATATCGAGCTCGTGGATACCGGAAAGGTATCCGGCCCTGGTCTCGAGCCGACGAAGAAGGGAAAGAAGTCTCATGCCGGCAACATCCGCATGCAGAAAACGATGAGCATCTCTCCGGAGATCAATCTCATCGGCCAGACTACCGCAGAGGCGATCCCGGAGCTGCAGAAGTACCTCGACGACGCCTATCTCGCGCATCTGCCGCAGGTCCGTGTCGTCCACGGACGTGGTACCGGCGTGCTCCGAAAGGCGGTGCATGCACAGCTGAAGAAGCTGAAATACGTGGATTCCTTCCGCCTCGGCGAGTTCGGCGAGGGCCAGGATGGTGTCACGATCGTCATGTTTAAGAAGTAAGGGCACGCGAGTGCCTGCGATCGATGCGCGCAGGAACCCCCGGTGAAGAAACACCGGCGGACGGGTGCCTGCGGCAGCGTCGGAAGCATTGGCAGAAGAACGAGGAGGAAAGCCGGATGGCGGAGAAACAGAAAATTCTGATCGTGGATGATGACGCTTCGATTTCGGAGCTCATCTCCCTCTATCTCGAAAAGGAGATGTTTGATACGCGCTGCGCCGCGGATGGCGAGGAGGCGCTGCAGCTCTTTACGGAATACCAGCCAAATCTCGTGATTCTGGATCTGATGCTCCCGGGCATCGACGGCTATGAGGTCTGCCGGCGGCTCCGGGCGAGCTCGCAGGTGCCGGTCATCATGCTGTCGGCGAAGGGGGAAACCTTCGATAAGGTGCTCGGGCTCGAGCTCGGCGCGGACGACTACATGGTGAAGCCGTTTGAGTCGAAGGAGCTCGTGGCGCGGGTGAAGGCGGTGCTTCGTCGCTACCAGCAGGCCCAGGCGCAGGTCAATGCTGCCGTCGATGCCGCACTCTCCGCCCAGCAGGCGAAGGCAGGCACAGGGCTCACGATGAATGGTGCCGCAGGCGCGGCTGCTGCGGGCTTCGCGAAAAACGGCGGGGTCGGCGCGACTTCACCGCAGGTACGGATGGGCGCGGGCTTCCTCGATACGACAGGGCTTCCGGCGGATGCGGATGGCAATATCACCTTCCGGGCGTATGCTGAGGGCGACAGCGGCTCCGGCGAGCTGTACACCTACAACGGGCAGACCGGACAGCTGCATCGCGGTGGTACGGACGCGCGGACACATGCGACGGATATGCTCGACGCCTACCGGAACGGTGACTACATCGAGTACAAGGATCTTATCATCAATAAGTCAAATTACGCCGTTTACTACAGCGGGCATGTCGTGGAGATGCCGCCGAAGGAGCTCGAGCTTCTCTACTTCCTGGCATCCTCACCGAATCAGGTCTTCACGCGAGAGCAGCTCCTCGATCACATCTGGGGCTATGAGTTCGCCGGGGATTCCCGGACGGTCGATGTGCACATCAAGCGGCTGCGCGAGAAGCTGCCGGGGAATCCGGACTGGGAGATCTCTACGGTCTGGGGCATCGGCTACAAGTTCAGAGTGATATGATAAACAGAACCCCGGAGGGCCGGCAGCAGATGTACTGTGCATCTGCTGCCGGCCCTCCGGGGTTCTGTTCTTATGTCTCTGGCAACTCGTAGCTGGCCTGTGGCAGTGTGAAGGTGAACTCGGTGCCGACGCCCTCCGTGGAGACGCAGTCGATGTTCTCACCGTGTGCGGTGATGATGGACTTCACGATGCTGAGACCGAGACCGGTACCGTGCTTATCCTTGCCGCGGGACTGATCCGCCTTATAGAAGCGGTCCCAGATCTTCGCGAGGTCCTGCTTCGGGATACCGATGCCGGTGTCCTTTATGGAGACGAAGACCTTCTGGCCGCGTATCCCGGTGCGGATCGCGATCGAGGATTTCGGATTACTGAACTTCAGCGCGTTATCGATCAGGTTATAGAGCACCTGCTGGATCTTACTGTAGTCCGCGTAGACCATCTCCTTCTTCTCGGCGAAGGTCAGCTCGAAGACGAGCTCCTTCTTCTGACAGGTCATCTCGAAGCTCGCGCAGACATCACGGATCACGCGGTTCACATCGAAGTTCGTCCGGCTGAGGAAGCCCTTCTTATCCAGGGTGCCCAGACTCAGCATTGACTGCGTCAGCTTCGTAAGGCGCTCCGTCTCGGAGATCAGGCGCATGAGGTACTTCGGCTCCAGCTCCTCCGGGATCGTACCGTCGAGGATGGCCTCGAGGTAGCCCTTGATGGAGGTCAGCGGAGAGCGAAAGTCATGGCTGACGTTCGCGATGAACTGCTTCTGATAGTCGTCCGACTTCGAGATCTCATCCGACATGAAATTCAGGGTCTCCGCAAGGTAGCCCATCTCATCCTCCGAGTTCGTCGTGATCTTGTAATGGTAGTCGCCGGCGGCATACTTCGTGGCCCCCTCCGTGATGCGCTTCAGCGGACGGTAGACGATGACATAGAAGACGGCCATGATCAGCAGCGACAGGATGAAGATGATGAGCGCCGTGAGGTAGACGATGTTCAGGATGTCGTTCTGTGAAGCGACGATGTTTTCGACCGGTTCATGGATGAGGACATAGCCTGCAGTCGTATACCCCCGGGTCACCGGGGCCATGACGGAGAGGACATCGTCCGGATACAGATCGTGATAGCAGCCAAGCTTGTAGCGCATGCCGGTCATCGTGCTGTCGAAATCCGGGATCTCGATGTTCTTATGTGCCTCCTCCGCGGTGTCGCTCAGCACCTTTCCGTTTCGGTCCACGATCCAGATGTCGACATCAAGGAAGGTGGAGACCGCCTTCATCTGCTGACTCACCGCGTCGGTGCTCAGGTTCAGGTTTCCCGTCTCGGAATAGGTCGAGGAAATCAGTGTCGCCTCACTGTAGAGACTGTTCGCCCGCTCCCGGATCAGGTAGCGGTAGGTAAGTCCGGAGGACAGGATCGCCACGACTATGAAGCCCAGCACACCGAAGACGATATACGCCACGATAAATTTTACAAATAAGGATCGTTTCACTTTAGTTCGTCAGGACGAGCTTCGCGCTGCCATAGATACCGGCGTCGTTGCCGAGGGTGGCGAGCACGATGTCTGCCTTCTTCGTGAGGATCGGCGTGTAGTCTACATAGTGCTTCTTCACGAGGTCGATCAGGTACTGACCGGCTCTGGAAACACCGCCGCCGATGACATAGATTTCCGGATCAGCTACCATGGAAATCGTGGCGAGGGCACGGCCGAGGTAGTACATGCTGGTGTCGATGGTCTTCACCGCGAGCGGGTCACCGGCCTTCGCACAGTCGCAGACATCACGTGCACTCAGCGCATCGCCGAACGCACGCATCGTGGAGGCTTCGTCGCTCGCCGCGAGATTACGCTTCGCCTCGCGGACGATGCCGGTCGCACTGGCCACCTGCTCGAGACAGCCATGGCCGCCGCAGTTGCAGGCCTCCTGCTCACCGTCACGCACCTGGATATGACCGATCTCTGCGCCGGCGCCATGGACGCCTGCGATGATCTGACCGTCGATGATCAGTCCGCCACCGACACCGGTGCCGAGGGTCACCATCACGAGATTTGCGTGGCCCTTACCGCCACCCTGCCACATTTCGCCGAGGGCGGCAACATTGGCATCGTTACCGACGGCACAGCGGATCCTTCCGCCCATGAGCTCCTGCATCTCCTTCGCCGGCCAGTGATCATGCCAGCCGAGGTTGACGCAGATGTGCACATAGCCGTTCGGCTCGACCGGCCCCGGCACACCGATACCGATGCCCTCGATGTCCGTGAGCTCGATGCCCCTCTCACAAAGACGCTTCTTCAGCGCATCCGCGACATCCGGAAGGATATACTTTCCGTCCTCTTCCTTACGGGTCGGAACCTCCCACTTATCCATCAGAACACCGGTGAGTGTGAAGATACCGCACTTCACCGTCGTTCCGCCTACATCAACGCCTACACAATACTGATTCATAAGAGCCCCCTTCTGCTACTTCAGCTTTACAGATTCCATCGCGCCCGCACTTCCGATGAGCAGATCGAGGCCCAGCGGATTCTTCATGCCATGCGCTACCCGCGCTCTGGAGATCGAGGTATCGATGTTGCCGCTGTACTTCAGTGTGCCGCTCATGTCGTAAAGCTGGAGCGTGGTATTATTATAAACCAGGACCCTGTCCTGATCGATATCGAAGTTTGTATAGTTCAGCTGGAACGGCGTCGAGAACACCGTCTGGCCGTTCAGCCGGTATACGGTCAGCATGTACGGATCCGCGGAGGTCTCCGAATCGCTGTTATCCGTGATGATGCCAATGTAGTCGTCCGCATAGGTAATCGCCTGGATCGTCTGCTCGATCTCGACCTTCTGGCTGAGCTCCGGACTCGTCAGCACCTTCGTACTGAAGAAGGCGATGCCGCCATCATAGAAGGCCTGCGCATGCGTATCATCCGAGAAATGCACCCGTCCGGCGAGATGTCCGCTGAAATCGTCGGTGAAGCCACCCACGACACGGTTACTGCCGGCATTCTGGCCGATCTCACTCAGATTATAGAAGATGACCTTGTTCTGGATCGTTCCGTTCTCGATGGAGGCGAACGACGCGATCAGCTCCGTGCCATCCGGTGATACTGCGATGTCCACCGGATATCCGTCACCGTCGAGCACCGACTTGATGGAAATATCCAGCGCCGCACCCTCCTTCGAGAAGACGGTGATATAGCTCGCCTTCGAATCCTCGAGAAGTGCATAGGTGACGCCGGTGCCGGCCACTGAAATCTTCGTAATCGGCAGATTCGTCTCTGCCTGTCCGGTGGTACCGGTCTTATTCATGATATAGATCGCGGTCTTACCCTGATCGGCGATCGCACAGTAGTCTCCGCTGATGGACACATACGGACTGTTCATCTCGTAGGACTGATTCCAGATGGTCTTCCCCGACGAATCGATATAGGTCGCACCATCGCGGGTCACCTTCAGGAAGCCGTCGCCGAAGATCTCATAGTCCTCATAGTCCGACTCGCTCACGCCGTTTTCACCGGTGAAGCTGTTTCGCCAGTTCTGCGAAAAGCCCGTATACGGCCGCTTCATCATATATACTGCACCCGCCACAAGCGCGCCGAGCACCAGTACGACGAGAAAAACGAGGAGGCGGCGACGACTACGTCTCCGCTTCCCCTTCTCCTCAGCCTGCTCCGCCTCCTGCTGCAGCAGCTCCTTCGTATCGACGACGCGACGGCGCAGCTCCTGTTTTCGATTTTCTCTCTCAATATCTGCCATGTTTTTTAATATAAGCTGTGCGGATATACGCCCTGATCTACGAGCTCCTGTAAGGACTGCTGCACAGCTTCCTTATCCTCTGCATAGGTCACACCGAACCACTTATCATGATCCTCCAGCACCTTGACCGTCGCCTTACCCGCGAGCATCAGCTTCGAAATCTCCGCCGGAAGGAGGTACTCGCTCTTCATCTCCTGACCATGCTCGTCGAGCCATGCCGGGAAGTTCTCGATGAGGACATCCAGGTACTTCTCTGGAAGACCGAACATGTTCATGGAAACGATCGCATTGCCATCGACCTCGACCGGATTTCCATCGCCATCCTTACCCATGAGCTTTCCATCCGCCTGCTTCGCGATGTCGTAGGTCTCGTCAATCTCATGAAGATAGCCGCCCTCGCCCATCACACAGACACCACGGTTGACGGTGCCGTGATCGGACAGGGTGTTTCCCACGATGTAGCCGGCCATGCACATATCGAAGGCCGGTGCATCCTCATCCATCGTATTTACGAGGTAGTCATGAATCAGTTTGAAGCCCTCACGGCCATAGAAGTCGTCCGCATTGATGACGGCGAACGGGCAGTCGATGAGATCCCGCACCTGGATCAGTGCATGCGCGGTGCCCCACGGCTTCTTTCTGCCCTCCGGTACACGGTAGCCCTCCGGCAGCTTGTCGATCTCCTGGAAGGCATACTTGCACTTCGCGATCTTCTCGACACGGTCGCCGATGATCTCACGGAAATCCTTCTCGATATCCTTACGGATGATAAACACGATCTCGTCAAATCCGGCTTCCAGTGCATCGTGGATGGAGTAATCCATGATGATCTCACCACTCGGTCCCAGCTTCGCCAGCTGCTTGATCCCACCGCCGAAACGGGATCCCAGACCTGCCGCCATAATTACCAGTGCCGTTTTTTTCATTTTACTTTACTTCCTCTCTCGTCCGCAGAACGCGGGCAATCTCATATCCTATGCTTATGTATGTTTCTACTGAACTGCATCTCCCCATCATCCCGACAACGGCAGGTCAGAGAAGTGCATATTCACATATCAGTAGCCGAGCCACGCGCCGTCTGCGCCGACGTGAAGACCATCCGGGGTGGTCGTGTTCGTCAGCATTGCCCCGAAGGTGCCGTCGTGCAGCTGGTTGAAGTAGTAGAACTTGTCGTTGATCTTCCACCAGCCATGAAGCATCGCGCCGTAGGTCGCGCCCTCGGTCGTATTCAGCAGATACCAGCGGCCATCCACGTGCTGGAGGCCGGTCAGCATCGCGCCGTCTGAACCCATGAGGTACCAGTTGAGGCCGTCCGGACAGATCCAGCCGGTCAGGAACTGATTGCCGGCGATGTAGTACCACTTATTCATGTACTGCATCCACTGTCCGCTGCCCGTGCCGGTCACACCGGTCGGATTCAGGGTGCTCGCCGGACTGCCCTGCTGGAGGTTGAAGCCCGGGCCGAAAATCTTTTCTGCGTTGTTCTTCACCTTAACGGTCGAGTTACTCGTCACGATCGCGTTGGAACGCGCGGTCGGGATCGAGAAGCTGTAATCGGATTCGGTCTTATCACCATCGACCGTCGCGTCATCACAGATGAACATGGACTTCGCGATGAAGCCGCCGCCGTCACCAGAGGCCGCTGCCTGCACGGAGATGTGGTCGACCGAGCGGCCACCCGAGCTGTAGCTGGAGACATTGACCGCGTGCTTCGGACCGGTCACCGAGGTTTTATTCTCGTGATAATCACCGTCTGCGTCCGTCCAGTAGATGTAGACGTTATACTTCGTCGCGTACATCACCTTATCCCAGCTGATCTCGTCGCCGTTATGCTCGAAGCCGGTCGGATTCTTCAGTACGTAGAACGGGTAGGTGGTGCAGCGGAGGCGGATCGCGTTTTCGTTCCGGCTCAGCATCTCGACCTTCGTCGCGCCGAGGACCTCGACGGCACAGGTTTCGGTGAAGCTGTTGCCCGCCATCGGGTGAACCTCGATCGTGTAGGTGTAGGACTTGCCCGGCTTCGTGCGATCGCCGGAGGTGCTGTAATCATACACGAAGTAGAGATGATCGTAGGTCGCCGGCTCCTCACCGCTCGACATGTCGCCGGCGGTCATGCTGCTCTCCTCTTCCGGGGCCAGATCGATGCGGACCGTGCTGATCCCGGCTGCCAGGGCCGTCATCGCGCTCATCGCAGACAGCATCACACAGGCTGCCGCCGTCAGGAAAAACGTACGGAGTTTCATCCTCGCTGCTCCTTTCTTTTCTATATCATGAACCTTTTCGAAGGGTTCGTAAAGTGTCGATAATGTATCGTCTTATTGTACCAAGTTATGCAGGGCTTTTCAATAAGAGGGCGGCTACTGTTCAGACAGGGGACCCGGAGGGGGCAACGGAGGCACAGTACTCCGAGACCGGTTCAATCTAAGCCGGGGACCCTAAGCGGCACTAGGCCCTCTGCAATCGCTGAGTTTTCTTCATGAAAACTCAGCGTTGCTAGAGGGTGCTAAGGAAAAAAGTACCAAGTGCCGCTAAGGGGACCCGGCTTGATTTCACACGGTCTCTACGTATGGCCTCCGTTGCCGCCCCTTC
>NZ_JBKEIS010000022.1:0-18863 GCF_046365365.1 Oribacterium sp. P9
CATTGTGGGCAGATCTTCGCATCCTGATCAAGATGACACAGAAGGTCTCTCGATGGAAGCTTGTCATACAGCTCCTTATAAGACGCCTTCTTCTTTTTCTCACCTTCCTGCTTGCGGATGTAGCCCTTGACGATGGTCTCCACTGTAGGCTCTTCAGCGTTCGGATCCGCTGCCAGCTCCGCTTCGTTGAAAAGGTCCATCAGTGTCAGCTGCTCAGGGTTATCATAACCGACGTGTTTCTTTTCGGATCGTGAGGCAAAGATCATACGCTTGAACTCTTCAATGGTCTCCTTAGCCTCAGCAAGCTCCTGACGGAGCTGGGCTGTCTCGCGTTCCGTGGCGTTGTGCTCGTCGATGAGGTATTCGATTATTTCGTCTTTGCTTCGATTGCCGAAATCCGTAATGCTCATGGTGTGTACGTCCTTTCAAAACTGCTCTGATTATACCGCTGAAAGCACGTATTTCCTAGGCTGCGCGGGCCTTCCCGGAGGATAGCTTTATGTAATTTTTGAAAGTTTGTGCAACATCACCAAGGTTCAAAAGTCGTACTTTCCACGACTCTGCTGAATGGCGTTCGGCTGGTCGATGGAGAGGCCTTCGAGTAACCAGCGGAACTCCCGTTTCGTGAGGTTGCGAACTTCGGATGCGTGGCGTGGCCACTGAAACCGAAAGTGATCATTCGCTCCTTTCTCAAGGCGCTTGTACAGCAAACAGAACCCGTCCTTCTCGTAGTGGAGAGCCTTGATGCGATCGGCACGTCTTCCGCAGAAGAGGAAGACAGAGTTGCTGTACGGATCCAGCTCATAGGTGTCACGTACGATCGCCATCAGACCATCAATGCTCTTTCGCATGTCGGTATAGCCCGTAACCAGGTAGATGTGGTTTGCGCTGGAGATGTCACCTAGCATCGGCTGTTCAGCATGCTCAGGATACTGGCAACCAGTGCAGTATCTGCCTGATTGGTCAGTTCCAGCGTGCCGCCTCCAAATGTGATGCGCATCGTTGCTTCAAATGAAGCAGGTGATGGTTCATCGACCACGTGTGAGACCGGATGCAGTCGATCCTCTCTGCTGATCGGGAGCTCTGATATATTTATCGGAACAACCTCCTGCTTGCACTCGAGCCTTTCAGATCTGGCCGGAAGCTCACAGGCCTGCTGTCTCAATCGAGCGAGTGCCCGGTAAAATGTACTGGTCGGGATGCTGTTATCTCTACAGTATTCAAAGTCGCTTAAGCCGGATGCTCTGGCAGCGAGTATGATCTGATGCCACTCTTCATCAGAGCGGCGAGGTGCACGTTTATTCATCATGGGACTTCCTCTCTTCTTAAGTAGAGTAAAATAGTCCCATAGTGGAAGCGGCAGTGTAGTGAAATGATCCACCACTGTGAATGCCAGTGGGAAGACTGAGACTAAAATACTCTCGTTTTCCATGATTATGGCATTTTCAAAAGTATCAAACTAGCCGCACTGACACTGAGCGCTTACGTTTTAATCGTTTTTTTATGATTATTCTGTCGCAGGAGAATATTTGCTGATTATTTAGTTGGAAGCGAGCTCTATGATCTGTCTCCAGATTCCGTCATCAACGTGAATTCCTTCCTTCATGCTCTTCGCGCGGCGTTTTCTCGTCTGATCACCCGGACATGTCACCGGACGGGCCGAATCGATCGGATGCGCATTTCTGGCTGCCGTAACGCGACGATCCAGCTTTTCCATAATCTCTTCCTGTTCTCCGAACATGTTCGGGTCGTATGCAATGAAAATCTGAGAGCAGCCCCCGCAGCTTCCAAGTCCATCTGCGTCCATATCTGATCCGCTTTTACCGTTCGCCATTAAGGTTGCCGCCAGATCCAGGGCAAGTGCAAGGCCGGAACCTTTCCAGTATCCGGTCGGAAGAATCCTCCGACTCTCTTCGATTGCCCCCGGATCGCTGGTGAGATTTCCCTCCTTGTCAAATCCGCCCGGATACGGAAGTGATTTTCCGGCCAGCCGGTAGACTCCAAGCTTTCCATAGGCATACTGGCTCATTGCCATATCTACGACAATCGGTTCATCCTTTCTGGGAACGGCGATACAGAACGGATTGTTGCCGACGCTCTGCTCGTCCGATCCCCAAAGAGGCATACAACTCTCCGTATTGATCCAACTGATCCCCATAAATCCTTTCTCAGCCATACGCCATGCATATGTACCGCCGCGCATCCAGTGCGTAGTATTTTTTATGCTGACACACCCGATTCCATGTTCTTTCGCAAGCTCAACCGCGCGGTCAGAGGCAAAAATCGCATTGAGGATGCCGATTCCCATATGTCCATCGTAATTCTCAACTGCCCCTCGTTTGTGGAGCAATTCCGGCTTTCCTTCCGGATCGATCCAGCCCCTGTGCATATAATCCGCAAAACGCGGGATACGGTTCATACCATGACTTTCCATCTTCCCGGGGCCTGGCCCCAATGTTAATTTCTAAAGTTTTTAATAATCACCTTCTCAATGGCCATTTGCAGCCTCCTATTTTAGCGCCACTCTCCCCAAAAGCCTTAAACTCTGTACATCAACACATCCCACTATTAGATTCTTCTTTATCTTTATCAAACTTCTGTCGAATATCTTTAAAACATATTCCCAGGTTCGAATGTCGCTCCAGAGAATGTACATCCTCCCGAATATAGTCCCAGGACTCTGCGTAATCATTTACTACTGAGAAATCCGAATCACACAAAAACGCAAGGAACTCCTTTAAATGATCCTTATATTTCATTGCAAAATGATATGCATCGTTTTCTTTATCATCATCGGTACTGTTCAGTTTATCATGCAGAACATGATCCAGATTGCAGGACATATAGTACGCGCGGTATGGAATGCTCGTCCACACCTTATTTTGAGACTGCAGCCGATTCATATTACTGCTTTTCCGATGATTTCTTGCAATGATCAGATCTGGACGACTCGTTTCGATCGAGCGCAGTGTATACTTCGGACCATTCGTAACCTCCGGATTTTCTTCCACATGATCATCCGAAATATAGGTCCCATCCGTATCCATAATGTGTATTACTTCGAGAAAATCGGTCCTCGTATAGTGGTTTGATTTCGCATACGCTTTCACCAGATCACCGACCTTACTCACGATATGTGCAGCATCCGTACGGCTATCTGAAGTAATGTCTCCATGCGTGATCTCAACGTAAATTTTCTGGTCCGAAAATAGTCTCTGAAATATAACACCCAGAGCCTCATCATCTGAAGGGCCTTCTACAATTACATAGATTATTTTCTTACGTGCCAATCGCCTCACCCGCCTCTCTGAACGCCAGTGCGATTTCCGCATTATTGGTTGCGTTGTACACTTCCTCGCGCTGCTCACCAAGCACGATATCCCGGAAGTAGAAATCTCTCAGATTATTATTTTCCTTGATATTCGTCAGTCGTATATACCGATTTTCCGGATTCGTCGTCGTAAATGCGATAAATCCACGATCCAGTGTCTCCAGAGGCCGCAGATTATGGGATGTAAAAATCAGCTGTCCCTTTCCCTTTTCAGAAAGAATCCGAAGAAGTTCACCGAGCAGATACTCGAAAATACCCGAATCCAGCTCATCAATCACGATCGTAATCGACGGCTTATTATACATTACGATTAAGAGCTGCAGCACCGATATGATTTTCTTGATGCCTTCCGACTCATACTGCAACGGAATACTCTTATGATTCTTATCCGACATCAACATGATACGACGTCCCGCTGCTCCGCTCTTCGTCACCGTCGGTCCCAGATCCATCACACTGATCGTCAGACCCGGTACGATCTGCTTCAGAACGATGTTCATATCCTCCACAACTTCAAATACCGTACGACATACTTCATCTGGAATATCTACTGTTTGCCCTAGCGGAACCATCAGATTTCCTACTGCACCATGCTCGCCATGTCGAACATTAAATACAAGCGGAAGTGTATTTAAACTGATGATACCCGTGTTCGATGTACCGATGACGAAAAGCTCATAATTACCATAAAAAACCATCCTCTCGATGATTTCACTATGAAATGTATGCTCATCTGACATCTCAGCTCCATCCTGCTTCACTGAAGCCTTCTGCTTCCGCATCTCCGTCAGAAACTCTCTGGAAAAAATAAAAGAACGGGAAGTCGCCGATGCCAGCGCCTTCGCAACGATCAGCCGCTGCTTCACATCCCGATCCTTGCCAAAAAGCAGCTCGTACTTCGAATTCGGCACAAAAACAGAAACGGAAGATGTGTCAATAAACGGCCCCTTCCGTATCTTTCGATTCCCCTCCGTATCCTCATAAGAAAAACTCAGCAGTTCATCCATGATCTGCACTTTTTTCTTCGATTTCTGCTCGAAAACCTGAGCGGTATTCTGTTCTGTATCATTCTCTATACTCATCATCGAGAATGCATAGAAAATGTCACATTTTCCAGTCTGCTGATCTTTCATTTCGAAATGAAAGGATAAACGTGCCATCTTCTCATCCACGTTAATATAATCCGCAAACTTATCCGGCACACTCTGCCCGGATAAAATATGCTTCAGCATCTGAAGCGCATCAATCAGCGCAGTCTTTCCCGAACCGTTCTGACCGTAAAGTCCCAATACACTGGCTCTGAACTGCTTTCTACGATTTATCAGATTCAAATGACCATTTTTAACATTCTTAAAATTCTGAATCTGAATATCGACCAGTCGAACAACCGAATTTGTCATAGCCGTTCCTCCTCATCTGTTTGCATATTCACTATAACATCAATACGCAAAAGTATCAATACGAATCAAACTATAGGTACAATTTGTATCGTTCTTTGTTTTGCAATGTCACGATTATCCATTCCCCTATCGTTAAAGTCATCTATTTCAGTCTCTATCTATATCACACATTCAAAACCAGCGAAGCCCCGCCAGGGGCTTCGCTCACCCGATTTTTTTCACTTCTTTATTACTTTCCGAAATGATGTAATGCGGTCGTTTCTTCGTTTCATTATAGGTCTTCGCGAGGTACTGCCCCATGATGCCGATGCAAAACAGCTGAATCGCGCCGATGAAAACGATCACACACATGGTGGATGCCCAGCCGGCGACCGGATCACCGAAGCACAGGCGTCGGACAATGATGACGACCAGCATAATCGATGCCACGAATGCCATCCCTATCCCCGACCAGGATGCAATACTGTTTATTCCCGGGGCCTGGCCCCAATGTCGTATACTTCCTCGTACTTTATTCCCAGGGCCTGGCCCAGCCAGGTGTTAGGCAGACCTTTATCGAGTCTGCCCCCAACAAGATCAACAAGCCCTCAAAAAGTTTTATGATTCCACAGAAAAACAGAGCTAACATCATACGAATATAATGCCGCTCTGTAAAAGTTAAACTTTTTCTATGTAATGCTAATTCTACTCATTTGGGAACCAACTGTCAACCACCATTTTCAGGAAATCAAAAGTGTTCTTCACCTCCGGATTCCCTTTATAATAGTCTATATGTTTATATATGCGAGTCATGACCTTGTGCAGTTCTTCACTCTCCGATGTTTTGACTCCCGAGCTCGTCACCACTGTTTTATGCATAAAAAGCAGAGTCACCACTTGTTGTATTCTGGCATTACTCATCCGATTCTTACGGAAATTTTTGTTCATCCCTTCTATTCCCATTAACGCTTTAGTAACATCAGCATTCGTATCATGTGCTGCTGTCCTTGCGCGAAGATCATTCAGAATGCAGTTACTATGGGCCGATGCATTTCTGATTTCTTTGCAAGTCAAAAGCCGATAAAAATTATTTTTCATGCTCTTGTCAGAGAAACGATCCGCACAGAAGCCATAAAACGCAACCAGTCGGCCAAATGGAATAATTTCAATAAATGCCCATACCGGGTAGGCTCCATCATATTTATCGATGATGTTACCGCAATATATATTTCCTTTATTACGATTGATCTCGCTGTCAAAAATCTTCTTTTGCTTTTCGTTTAAAGAATCAATATAGTCCTGAACAATCCGATATCCATCTTCGCAATTCTCTTCAACCTTACGAAGAAGCTGTAATTTGGTGTGATGCTCGACATCCAAAGCCATATGTACGATTCGATATCTGAACTTCTTATCGATTATTGCCAAATCAACCAGATACGCAAAATCGAGATCAATATACTTATTTTTATTCTTACCGTCCGGATGCTTAGGATAATTCTTTCTATACGCTGTAAGTTTGAAGTAATTATTATGTTCAAGCAGATACTCCTTAGCAGCATCCTCATCCATAATATCGAAACGAACCCCTTTATCCTTAAGATGTTTCACCTGTCCATCCAGATCAAGTATAGGTTTAGTTATCTCCATATCGCAGTAAACCCTCTTATCTGTCATTCATAATAAGTATAATTTTACCATACAAAGGAGCTGACCTCAAAGCGATATTGGCGTTCATCCAGCGCATTTACTCATACCTACAATAGTGATCCTCAATCTATTTTCTCTCCATTCTGATCAAAGGTAAATTTCCGCTCGTACTCACACTCATTTTTATCAGCTATAACAATGCATCTCTGGCCAATCGTCATGGCTCCATCATTCCAATCTCCGAAGTAGTAAGTGGCATGTTGCCATGCGTAAGGATCGCTGTCCAGAAGTTTTGAACTACCTTTGTTTATCCAGCCGTAAAGCATATGGCCATTTTCATCAAACGCGTACTTTTTCCCTTTAATATCTCTTATGACATATTTTCCACTCAACTTACACTTATAAGCTTTTCCATCACTGCCAAAGTACATCCACCAATAATCGGCATCTCTGACTAAAGCTTCATCACCTTCTTCAAATGCCACAGCCTTCCATGTTTCTGTTACCATAGCGCCATACTTATTAACGTAATAAATAGGTCCATTTACGTCTTCAATCAGTTTATCTGTCACCATATTTCCATCGGTATCTAGATAAAACCATTTTCCGTTGGCAGATTTCCATTCATCTGTAATTGGACTACCATTCACCAAATATCGCCATTTTCCTGTTGTATTATCCCATCCATTTCCAGCAATTTTAGGCTTTTCCCTGTTAAGCTCATCTATATTTAGGTCAACATCTTTTTGCGCCGATCTGATCGGCTGCGGAATAGCAACATCATCTTTATATAATCCAGAATCATTATTATTTTCTATTGCCTTCTGGTTATGCTGCATAGCTTCTTCTATCAAGCCAAAAATACTCATCTGATAGGAATAATCATCCCCGTTTTTAGTATAGATACGCCAGTTTGATACTCCCTTATCATTTAGATTTGCGATTTTAGATTTCAACCTTTTATTTTCAATTATTCTTGTAAGAATTTGTAAATCCCGACCTGAATAATTATTGTCTATTTTAAAGGTACGTTCCAACAGTTTACAGCTTTTTCCAATCATTTCATCGGACCGTGCCGGAAACACATAATTTACGTAGGTATGCCAATCATCCTTCAATTGATCTTCAAATACTGTCGCAGCCTTAATTGAGACATACTTTACGCCCACAATATCTTCAGCTTCCTGGTTTTTCTGTATGTACTCAAGGAGAAACTGTGGAAAAATATATTCCGGCTTAAAGCTGCCGGATTCATTCCTTACTTTAATCGAACACAGAGCAAGCAGCGGCCAATACAGAAGATATTCCTCGGAGGTAAACTTCAACTCTTTTCTTAAGCACGATAGTCTCTGTGGGATATTACTCATATCAACGATTGAATAACCATCTACTCCTGGTGTCGTAGCTATCGCTGCTACTTGAAAGTCTTCAAAGGCCGGACGATTAAGTTCCACCCAACATGTATACACAGAGGCTCCCAGGTATAAGCATGGAAGTCCGGGAAAACTATATCTCTGTGTCGAGATGATCCTACGACTGTCCAGCGGAATATGGAACATCTCATCATCTTTATAGTCCTTAGCCGTGATGTCTCCACTTCTGTTCTCTCTTGCACGATACAATAAGGCATCTGGAGGGATAGATGCTTTTAAAAGTTCAGACTTCGAAATATGCAGTACTTTCACTGCCTTTTCAAAATTTTCATACGCATCCGAATGAATCCCCTTCAGGTAATTCTTCAATGAGCGTCCGCATAATCTCCTAAATTTCTTAATACTATCCAGAACAGATTGCGATACTCCTTTATTCTCTAACGCACGAATATATGTCTTCAGTAAGTTATCAACTTCTGTCTCAAAATCATCACTTCCGAATTCTACTGGTATTTTCAATTTCGGATCACTGAAAATGCTCTCTAGCAAGTCCATTCTTCGCCTCCACTCTGAGAACCTCATGTGCGCCAAGTTCTTTCAGCATTTTGACAGCCTCGGGCCAATCAACCAGCGTTTTCTTCCGGTCTTCCTTTTCACTCTTCTTCGCCATATCAGCTCTCCAGATAGCTCAATAAAATCTCGGTATCATCTTCTCCGCCAGACAGAAGATCAAAAATATAGTTCCCCACAGAATCACCGTTATCAGAAGCATCCGCAAGAAGGGCATTCACTTTTTTATCGTCGATCTTCGCAAAGTCAGCTATACCATCCGTATTCGGCTTTCCAATATATATATCCTTTGTGCTTACGTACTGAACGATATATGGTGAATGACTTGCCACTATGATACGGCAGTCACCCGCAAGCTGGGAAAGGACCGAAAGATAGCTTTGCAGCAAGCTCGGATGAATGGAGTTCTCCGGTTCCTCAAACGCAATCAGATGATAGCCATTGATCCTGGCCAGGATCGTATACGTTAACATCAAAAACACTCTCTTGGCGCCATCTGACAGGCTTTCGAAATTCAATGGCTGATTCAGATTCTTATCCTGAACAAACATCGAATATACTTTATTCGAGATGATATAAGGAGCGTTAACCGGCAGTTCCAACCCATGCAGCTCCCCTAGATCAACCTCCTTCACATCGATACTAAAGATGTTCGGAAACAGTTGCATAAAAGTATTCATTAATATCTCATACTGATCCGGATACCCCGCCTTCAGCTTATATACGATTCTAGGCACATCATTAATGCTTGAAAAATCAAATCCATCAGAGTCCTTAGGAATGAGTGGCGTTTTTATATACAGCGGCGCTGCATCAAAATCTCTCTCTACATAGATTTTGATGTTATTCAGATTCTCAATGACCGGTCTGTAAAACAAATCCTCATGAGCAAGCAGCTTATTCAGGACAAGTTCGTTCTCCTCCACCTTTATTACAGTACTGCATCTGCCGCTCTCCGAAGATTTATAAAAGAACTTTTCCTCGTCACGTTGAATCAGTTTAACCGGCTTCTGATATTTCTCATCCGCTCGTGCCGTAAGCCACTCCTTAACGATTTTGCAGCCAGATGTGTTTTGCCCATTATTTTTTATCCAAGCAAATGAGAATCCATAATTAACTACATATACTCTTTCATCCATCAGCATCTGAAAAGTCAAATCTGCAACATAGTTTTTCGAATCAAGTTTTTTGTTTAAGGGCATGCCATAAACCGTCGACATCATCCGGTGTTTCATTTCCGGATCCTCATTAATAAAATCAACCGCAAACTGAATCGCATTCATCAGATTTGACTTACCATAACTATTTACTGAAACGAGCGAAGTTATTCCTGAGCCAAATGCTACGCTATCATTCTCGAGGTTCCGAAAGCCTTCAATTCTTGCATTTAAAATCCTCATCATAATCACCTATATATTCGATATAAAATCCACATTCTTATTATATCGTCCAAACCTTTATATGCAATATTTTATTGCATATAATATCGATGCGAAGTTATATAAGTGTCATTTTTCGCATTGGTGTTATTTACTATTGCGTTTGCCGTTTTTCTATTCTGCATTCACTGTATGTTTTCCAACTCACTTATTTTTCTATCATATCTCAATCAGGATCATCCCGAGTCATTCTCTCGCTCTCTCCTTCGGCCAATGCAGGCGACCACCACTCTATACTTTCAATTTCATTTTTTGCCATTTATTTCCATCTTTATCTATATATCAGAATTTTTCCCGGGACCTGGTGGTCCCAGGAAGGGGCTCATACCCTATAAGAGTCCATCCGGTGTCGGATATTTCGTAAAGTAAATATGTAAGTTCGTATGCCTTTCTAAAGAATGTACCCCTTCTTTGATATACTTCCAGGATTCCGGCACGGAATTCGGCACCCCGTTTACTACATCAGTTTTTAAAAACTCCGGGAATAAATACTCTTTTCCAAGGAACTTTTCATAAAATTGATCTGCATAGGCCTGTTTATCATCCTTATCCAGATTTTGCTCGTTGTATAAAGCATGATCCAGATTGCAGGACATATAGTACATCTCGTAAGGCAGCCCTTCGATTTCGTGGAGCTTCTGCAAGTGATTCAAGATATCTGCCTTTAGTCTATTCCTTTTCTTAGCTCTTTCAGGATTCGTACAGCTAATAGTCGTCAAGGAATACTGAAATCCGTATGTTGGTCCGTTTATAATTGCAGTTTCCGGAATATAAGCTCCATCTGTATCAAAAAGCTGGATCACATGAAATATATCCCGCTTATTAAGTTTTCTTTCTCTCATATACTCCTGAACCGTCTGATAAATCTGCTTCTCTACATTTTTCCAAACCTGTTCATAGCTATTCGTGCTATCAAGAATTTCCTCTAGATTGGGATCACTTGTAATGTCTCCCTCTGTAAACTTAAATTCTACATCTTTGTTTCTGCGGTATATCGTCTGAAAAATCTTTTCCAACGCCGCTTTGTCTGAGGGTCCCTCTACGATGAAAAGCACCGTTTTCCGTGTCACTCCCATACTACTCCTGCCTTTCTGCGGTCTGCAGTTTTCTTTCAAATTCAGAGGAGAACAACAGCTTTACGTCATTATTGACTTTTCCAGCTTTTCGGAAGGCATATCCCATGGCAATCAGATCATCTTCATCATAGAGTTCTTCTTTCTGCCCACCAAGCGTAATCGCCCGAATATAGAAATCTCGCTTATTGTGATTCTTCTCAATGCCAACCAGTCGAATATATCGATTATACGGATTTGTAGTCGAGCAAATGATATTTTTAGAATCAAGCATTTCAAGGATGCGAAGATTATGCGATGTGAAGATCAGCTGGCCCTTCATCTCCTTACTCATCATGCCCAGCAATTCGCCCAGCAGAAATTCAAAAATACCAGAATCCAGCTCATCCACAACGAGACAAACGCCCTCATTGTTGTACACTGAAATCAGATAATTAAGAATAGAAATAATCCGCTTAATACCTTCTGATTCATAGCGAATCAGAAATTTTTTTCCATTCCTGTTGGAGTATACATCCACCTGTACCTTTTTCGTTCCGTCCGGCTGCTCCAGTTCCATCCTTTTCTTCAACTCAATCTGCAGATTCGGAACGATGGATCGTATGGCAATATTGATTGCCTCAATCGTTGCCTTTACCTGTTCAAAATATGCTGCATCGAATTCCCATACACCAGCAATATCGAGGCTGATCACCTCCTGCGTAATGGCCATCTCGGTTTCCCGATGCACATTAACCGGAATCATCTGATTACAGTTGATCGTTCCAAGCTGCTGAACCTTCACAACATTAAGATCCACAGTACCGAATTGCATGATACCAATGATAACATCTCTGAATGCAATCGTCTCATCCGTTTCCTTCAGTTCCCTTATGCCTTTTAGCACATTACTGTTAAATAAGACAGACCTGTAATTTTGTGCTGAAATCAGCGCAAGATTCTGAATCGATAGTAGAAACGGAATGTCCTCAAAACTACTCTTATGCTCTGACTCTATCGATAATTTCTGCTGTGACAGAAGATCCATATCCTCATAGTACGGATTCTCAAAAGTAATATCTCTTTCTGCTTTCCACGTTGAACCTCGGGTCCAATATGTCAGTTTCTCTTTAAATATCTCAATTTTCTTCAGATCATCGTTTGCTCGAAGATAAGCTTCATATGTTGCCTTATACTTCTTTTTATCTCTGGCAATAAAAAAATCGGTAGTAATCACCGTAGGATTTTCTCTGGACAGTATCCCTGCATAAACATCAAACGGCACTGCAACACCTCTGATAACATTTTTTAAAATATCCAGAGCCTCTACCAGCGCAGTTTTTCCGGATCCGTTCTGTCCATAAAGTCCTACTATATCCTTCTTATCAATGACACCTCTACTGTTGATGCTTCCATAGTTCATGTACGTAATTTCACCAAAACCAACATTTTTCAGGTTCTTAATAGCAGAACGCATGATCCGTACACTATACTTGTTTTTCATTAATCCACCCCATCATCATGTGTAATTCCAACAGATGTACTGTATCCCAATAATACAGTAAAACCGACATTTTGTCCAGTTGAGCAAAAGCAAAGTCAATACTATCCCAACTCTATACTTTCAATTTCAATTTTCGCCCGCCATCTATTTCCATCTTTATCTATATTGCGTACTCAAAACCGGCGAAGCCCCGCCAGGGACTCCGCTCACCCGATTTTTTTCACTTCTTTATTACTTTCCGAAATGATGTAATGCGGTCGTTTCTTCGTTTCATTATAGGTCTTCGCGAGGTACTGCCCCATGATGCCGATGCAGAACAGCTGAATCGCGCCGATGAAGACGATCACACACATGGTGGATGCCCAGCCGGCGACCGGATCGCCGAAGCACAGGCGTCGGATGATGATAACGACCAGCATGATCGCCGCCACGAATGCCATCCCTATCCCCGACCAGGATGCGATGCTGAGCGGCACCTCCGAGAAATTGATGATGCCGTCAAATGCATACTTCAGCAGCTTCCAGAAGTTCCACTTCGTCTCACCGGCCACACGCTCGACGTTCTGATATGGCAGCCAGTACGTTTTAAACCCGATCCAACCGAAGATGCCCTTCGAAAAGCGGTTATACTCACTCATCGCGACGATCGCATCCACCATCTCCCACTTCATGAGACGGAAGTCCCGCGCACCATCCACGATGTCGGCATCCGAGATGCGATTGATCAGCTTATAAAATTTCCGGGCAAACCAGGATCGAATCGGTGGTTCTCCCTCTCGATTCACCCGCCGCGTCGCCACGCTGTCATAATCCCCGGTCTCCAGCATCTTCACCATCTCCGGAAGCAGCGCTGGCGGATCCTGCATATCCGCATCCATCACGGCGACATAATCTCCACTCGCATTGCAGAAGCCGGCGTACATCGCCGCTTCCTTTCCGAAGTTTCGCGAAAATGAAAGATACGTCACATGCTCATTCTTCTCCGCGAATCCCTTTAAGATGGTCAATGTCTCATCCCGAGAACCATCATTCACAAAAAGGATCTCGTACGCGCACTGCATCGTATCCAGAACTCTCGTCACCTCATCATAAAACAGCGGAAGTGCTTCCTGCTCATTAAAGCACGGAATGATTAAGGATATTTTCATCTCTTCACCTTCAATTTATATCTAAGCCCAGCGAGTGCCAGCACTACTACAGAACATAAAGAAACGATATCCCCGAGACGCCAGTACCACGGGAACTCAAAGGTCAAATAATACTTACCGTCATAGTTTGCCGGAACTGTAAATGCGACTTCCTTATTGCCGGAGTCGTGGATCTCACAGATCTCACCTTCACTATTTCTCAGCACATAGCCCTTATAATTAAATACAGGGAGAATCACCTCGCCACTAGCATCACTTCCGGTTTTACAATACACTTTCACACTTGTTCCGTTATGGCTGATCAGTTTCAGCTGCTGAAGATTCGTTCCCTGTACATCATGTGCCGCAACATCCATCGACGATCCTGCCCGCATATACTCATTCGCTTCATACGAATGATCCAGCTGCGATGCATCTGTAAGATAGGTAAGGTTTGCGCCATTATAATAATTACTTACGAAGAACATCGCACCGATACATATGAGGCCCGCAGTCAGACAGCTCAGTCCCATCTTCGCAGTTTCACCAGAAAATACACTCTTCAGGTCCATCACAACACAGGCAAGCAACAAGGTTAAAAACAGGCAGCTGAAGCCGATCCATCTCCACGGGAACTGTATCTCTGCCAGCATATTTCCGAGCTGACTATGTTCCGCCAGCCAGTTCCATGGAAACATATCAGATGCCGCAAACAGTGTTATTCCAGAAACCACGCAGAGTTTTCGGGTCATGTCTGACGCATGTCCCTTCAACCAGAGCACACCAGCGGTCATAAATACAAGCATCAACATAAGTCCCGGCGAAAGATTCATTCTCTCCGTCACTTTTATATTTGCTTCACCGAAAATATTCTGAAATACTGCAAAATACTGCCCTATATATGCCCCGTTTTGCTGAATCCACTTTACCTGTCCCGCGGAATCCGTGATACGAACCGGCACATTTAAGTAATAATCCAGCCATGGAATGATAAACCATAGATTCAGAAGCACCGTTCCTACGACCGCTAAAGCAAGCGACTCGATCGTTTTTATCTGCTTGGTGACTTTAAAATTCAGGATCACATATAGCGCAAGCACCAGCACCACCATTTCCGTCGTGAGGATATGTGTCTGCAGAACCCCGGTCATACCGATGATCAGAAGAAGGATGCCCTTATAATCCAGCTTCCTCTGTTCTTCCGAATGATATAAACGATACATCGCATACGCAATCAACGGCAGAAAAATCATCGCTGAGTACTCACCCACCGCTGCCCGCACGTAAATATCCATCAGGCGATACGCCGATGTCACATATGCTGCAGTCATAAGCAGGGCAATGTCTTTATTCTTCACCATCGCATCGAAGCACCGATACGATATCGCAACCGTCAACACATTCATCAGCAGTATGTACGCATTATATGCATCGTTGATTGTCACACCGAGTAATCTGAGAAGCGCCGGAATATAGAGCAGCAGGTCTCCATAGAATAACGTTGCATAGCCATATTTATCATTCCATATAGATTCCAGCCGCACCGGAAATTGTCCCTGACGCATCCCTGCTGCCAGTCCCTCGATACGCATCAAATGAAACTGAAGATCATGTCCATTATGAATTGCCATCGCAAAAGTCGGCATCGATGCCAGCAGAGCAATACCGATCACCATAATCATATCTCGCGATATGATATGTTTCATTTTCCCATTCATACTCCTAAAATCCCTTCTTATAATTAACGCATCAATTCATAAGCTTTATAGCCAGACGTAAATAATGGTTTCCAGTCTGTAAATCCACTTTTTCAAATTAATGAATATATATATTTCGATACCGCATAAAATCATTGTCAATAGCACCGCATAATCTTTTAAATACTCATAACCATCACCAAGCAGGACCCAAAAGCTGGATATATTCATATACATTTGATGGTAAATGTCTGTTTGATTCATATAAACCTCAAATGGTGCGGTCAATCCCCTGCCATAAATAAAAGCAACTATCCCTGAACCCCAGAAAACAAATGCAGTCAATGCAAACCATACTAAGCTAAACCTCTTTATACACAAATAATAGCAAATAATAAATGGCACGATTAGCAATGTTTGCAATTTAAAAGAAAGTCCGATTCCTAACATAATGAACGCCAGACAGTAATGATCATCATACAAAAACATCAATAGCAATACTAAAAAAGTAGTATAGATAGAATCACATTGGCCCCAATATGCAGAATTTAAAATCACTGTCGGCAAAAGCAATACGATTGCATATACTACTTGAAATTTCATACTGAGAAATTTCTTTTTCTGCTCGCGAGTCACCAAACAAGCAACCGACACAGCCAAAGCATAGTCAAACACTATCGATATTATCTTGTAAAATATCACACAATCACAATCAAAATATATCCCGAAAGAAATTAGTGTCTGATATAACAAATTATAGTCTCCAACTTGTCGATTAAGAGAAAGGACTCCCCCATGCTCTCTGATTTCATAAAACCATGGAATCAAAAAGTTGGCCATATCGTCTGAAATAAAATTGAATCCAAAAGTTCTTATAACAAATCCCAAAATACTCACAATCACAAAAGCGAGAATATGCTGATTCTTTTCTATGCACGAAATCATCTTCTTTTCTGCAATGCTAATCATACCCGACCTCTTAATAATCAGTTGTTAATAACAGCATCTAATTTATGCTAGTTTGGCTCTAAAACGTTCTTTCGCTAATGATATACCTAGGGCGACGTTTTACTTCCATGTAAATCTTTCCAATGTACTGGCCTATCACCCCTAAGCAAACTAATTGAATGCCTCCAAGCATACAGACAATGCATGTCATGCTAGCCCACCCAGAAACTGCATCTCCTATGATATACGAAACAATCGCATAAATAACGCCAATAAAACTCAAACAGGAAACCAGGAATCCAAAACCCGTAATTAAACTGAGCGGTTTAACGCTTAAGCTGGTAATTCCATCAAACGCCAACGCCAACATTTTGCTAAGTGGGTAATGGCTCTCCCCAGCAATTCTTTCATGGCGTTCATAGTATACAGTAGCACTTTTAAACCCAACCAGAGGAACCATACCTCGAAGAAATAAGTTCACCTCTCCAAACTTGGCAAATTCATTTAAAACGCGCGATGACATCAATCGATAATCCGCATGGTTATATACCACCTCTGCCCCCATCGCATTTAACAGCTTGTAGAAGCTCTCTGCAGTAAAGCGCTTAAAAAAAGTATCGGTATCCCGCTTGCTTCGCACGCCATATACAACTTCATTACCACTCATATACTGATCTATCATATTTTCCATAGCAGAAATATCATCCTGTCCATCACAGTCAATGGAAATGGTAATATCGCATCTATCTTTAGAATCTAATAGACCTGCAAGCACTGCATTCTGATGACCTCGGTTCCGACTGAGACAGATACCCGAAAAATGATTATCTATTTTTGATAATTCTTTAATTATATTCCAAGTATTATCTTTACTTCCATCATTCACAAATAGAATTTTACTAGAATCATCAACTTTATCCTTATGAATCAAGGTATGAAGTTCATCCAAAAATAACTTTGAAGTAATAGGAAGTACTTTTTCTTCGTTATAACAAGGAATAACAATATATAAAACAGGTGCGCTCACTTAATTCAACCTCAACTTTCGAAAATCTGATCAATTTCTTCCAACAAGCAACAAAGTTCTATATCTTCTGTAAAAATAATTACTGCTCACTGTGGTGTTTGAATATTAACAACTTGCTGGCGATATAATTAAGAATGATCACAACAATATTGGCAAACATTTTAATAACAACATCATTCATATGCATGAAATCCACAAAAAGTAACATGCATCCCCAATCTACAATTCCTGTTGCTAATCGACAAGAAAAAAAAGAACTCATTTCTTTCAAAATATCTTTTCTGGTCATGGCTTCACTATGAAATACCCATATTCGATTCGTAATATATGCAAACATCACAGCCAAAATCCAAGCAACTACTGTACTAAGCATAATTGACAGGTATAAAATATGAGCCGCAACAAAATATGTTCCCATGTTAACTACCGTCGTCAGTACGCCAAATATCGCATAAGGAATAACATCTTTATATTTATTAATTAATTCTTTATAATTCATAATCGTTCTTCATATATCATATATCAAAAATAGTAAGATATGTATCTTAACATTAAGTCATCAGGACAGTTCCGACCAGATGCCTCATATACTATAAAGCATGTAAGTACTAATATGTGAACTTCCAAAGATTTTGCAACTAAAGCTCCTCTAGCGAGCTGGTTTTGCTATCTCTGGAAGTTCACATTATTACTTTCCGAAATGATGTAATGCGGTCGTTTCTTCGTTTCATTATACGCCTTCGCGAGATACTGCCCATGATGCCGATGCAGAACAGCTGAATCGCGCCGATAAAGACGATCACACACATGGTGGAGGCCCAGCCGGCAACCAGATCACTGAAACACAGGCGTCGGATGATGATAACGACCAGCATAATCGCCGCCACGAATGCCACCCCTATCCCCGACCAGAATGCGATGCTGAGCGGCACCTCCGAGAAATTGATGATGCCGTCAAATGCATACTTCAGCAACTTCCAGAAGTTCCACTTCGTCTCACCAGCCACACGCTCGACATTCTGATATGGCAGCCAGTACGTTTCAAACCCGCTCCTGCCGAAAATGCCCTTCGAAAAGCGGTTATACTCGCTCATCGCGACGATCGCATCCACCATCTCCCGCTTCATGAGCCGGAAATCCCACGCACCATCCACGATGTCGGCATCCGAGATGCGATTGATCAGCTTATAAAACTTCCGGGCAAACCAGGATCGAATCGGTGGTTCTCTCTCTCGATTCACCCGCCGCGTCGCCACGCTGTCATAATCCCCGGTCTCCAGAATCTTCACCATCTCTGGAAGCAGCGCCGGAGGATCCTGCATATCCGCATCCATCACCGCGACATAATCACCACTCGCATTGCAGAAGTCAGCATACATCGCCGCTTCCTTTCCGAAGTTTCGCGAAAACGAAAGATACGTCACATGCTCATCCTTCTCCGCGAATCCCTTTAAGATGGTCAATGTCTCGTCCCGAGAAGCATCATTCACAAAAGGATCTCATATGCGCACTGCATTGTATTCAGGACACTCGTCACCTCATCATAAAACAAAGGAATCGCATCCTGCTCATTAAAGCACGGAATGATTAATGACAATTTCATCGCTTTCACTCCCCAAAATACATATCCGTCAAGAAGCAATCTATAGGATCTGCTATTTAGTGTACTTTTCTAAAGACCCTTTAATAAATCACATAATCCACTTGTATGATGATTCCAGAAGCTAAATCAACATTTTCCTTTCTTTTTGATTCTGTGGTTCAAT
>NZ_JBKEIS010000023.1:0-17947 GCF_046365365.1 Oribacterium sp. P9
TTATTTGTAAAAAAAGACCTACGCTTTCGCGTGAGTCTAAATGTTAAGTTGACGACATTGGGGCCAGGCCCCATAAAGAAAGAATAAACAAATTCTAAAATATTTGTAAATTCGAAGCAGCACGCGTAGCACAAAGAAATGGATTGTGGCATAATTTTAGTAAGAAAATCTTACTTTTGAAAGGAGCATTTTATGAATACGCAGGTTTTGACAGTTTCATCTAAAGGGCAGATTTCCTTACCTGTTGCTATCCGAAAGTTATTGTCTATTGATGCTGGTGACAAGTTAGTGGCGTATGCTTCTGGAGATGTTATTATGCTGAAAACGTTGAAACTGCCGACGGCAGAAGAGTTTGAAGCATCTCTTGATGAAGCGCAGAAGTGGGCGTCTTCGGTTGGGTATAAGGAAGAAGACGTAAACGATATAATTAAGTCTGTGAGGCAGAGTAAACGGAAATGAGAATAGTTGTTGATACGAATGTTTTAATTTCCGGAGTTTTCTTTGGCGGATTTCCTCGACAAATCTTAAATGCGGTGGTAGAAAGCAGATTGACGGCATGCGCTACAACTGAGATTATTGATGAATACGAGGAAATCGTGCAGGAAATGATCGATAGGAAGCAGGGGCATATTAATCGTCAATTGCTGGCACCGCTGGTACAGGCTTTGGAAGTAGTTGAACCTGTAACACATGTCGAATTGAGCAGAGATCCTGACGATGACAAGTTTCTGGGATGCGCCAAAGATGCAAAAGCGTTGTATATCGTAAGCGGTGATAAAGACTTGCTGGTTTTAGAAAAGTTTGAGAATATTGAAATTATTACAGCTAAGGAATTCTGGGAAAAATATATGCAGAGTTATTGAGAATCAAATATCGTTCCGCCGTGCGAGACTGTTATTCTGACATTTCCGAGATCAGCTCTCTGCGGCGGATATATAGTGATTAACATATAGATAAAGACGCAAATAATGTGGCAGAAGAATCAAAGGCAGTGAATGGTAGAAGTACAGCGTCGTATGCATTGCCCGTATAATGCGGAGCAGGTCAGAATATGTTGGATTTAACTTGCGCCAGGGCTGATTTCTGTAAAAAGTCAAGAAATTTTTTAAAGGCAAAATCTCGAGAACCCTTGAAAACACGTGGGGTAAACCGCTTCATATAGTCTGATTAACGACCATATGCAATTCTGAAACTTCGTGCTAGAATCTGGTTATATTAAAGATTCTTCTACGGAATCCACCCAGTGGATGATTCATGTTCTGTTATCCTGTAAGCGCATATTTCGCGTACATCTTAGGTCAGTTTACAAGGAACTACACGCAGACCGTGAAACGGGCTGCTGACAACAAACGGCGCTATGCTCCCGGCTGGGTGCATAGCACCTGTTTGTTGCGGGGGTTTCCAAAGGGGGCAGCGCCCCATTTGGCACACGACTTTGCGGAGCAAAGTGTAGTGTGTTATACGCTCTGTCGGCGTTGCCCTGAAAATACCGTTGCCGCCGGGGAGGGCAAGGGCATTTGACGCGGCAGGAAAGCAGGGCTTTGTTTGGGGCTGGTAAGCCGGAAACAAAGGGCTGATTTCAGCAGCAGACAGGGCGTATTATGAAAGCCCCCGTCCCTCGTCCTCCGCCCCCGGCCTATGGGACAAAAAGTCCCAAAGCTCTGGACACCGTGACCAGATGTGTGGCCACACTCCGGGAAAAGTAGCAGGACGGCAGGAAACCGTCAAGGCTGAAATGAATGGGCTGACGCCCGGCCTTGACCGTTCCCCGCCGCCCCACTGGATGGGTGGACAAGGTGGCCAATCCCTAAAAGTGTTTGGCCGCACTCGTTCATTTTGGGGCCTTTCTTCTCCCAAAATTGAAATGGGCGGGAAAGCCCTAAAATGGCTTTCCCGCCTTGATTACCCATTAGCAAAGACGGGCGAGACTGTCAACGGCGGCGCTGAAAGCGCCGTTCATCTTGACCGTTGACTGGCTCGCCTGGCTTTGCTACTGCCCGTAAGAGATGGAAAAACAAGATGGAAAACAAGGTTAAAAATGGTTGACAAGTCTATCGGATGTGTGTTATACTGTGCGACAGTTTGAGATTGGAAGGAGGCTTACGTGTGTTAATTTGTGTACGCTAATAAGCAATAAAAAGTAGAAGTACCTTTCCACATGATGGTGGGCTTTTTTTGCGTGCGTATGCAAAGGAACACGTAGGTTTGACACGAGCAGTCTTTGAACTGTATCGTGGTGTTTTTTCGTGCTTTGTTGTTATGCAGGCGTCTGCCCTCTCTGTGGGACAACGCCTGCTTTTTATTGCAGAAACAAAGGAACAATGCAATAAAAAAGGAGGTTCGCATTATGACCCAAAACAACAATTCATGGAGAAAAACTTATTTTACACTTCTTGCCGGACAAGCAATATCCTTTATTAGCAGCGGTATTTTGCAAATGGCCATTATCTTTTATTTGGTTGCGAAAACTAATTCTGCAATCATATTGACGGCGGCAACACTGATTGGATTTTTGCCGCAAGCCTGTTTAGGCCCGTTTGCAGGTGCTTTTGTTGACCGGCACAGCCGTAAAAGCGTAATGATTGGTGCGGATTTGATAATTGCCGCCGCTGGCGGTATTCTGGCGCTGGTGGCGTTTTACATGGAATTGCCCGTATGGTCTATTATGGTTGTCCTGTTAATCCGAAGTGCGGGAACTGCTTTTCATTCTCCAGCATTCAGCGCAGCAACACCTATGATTGTGCCAAAAGAGGAACTTACAAAATGCGCTGGTTACACGCAGACCATGCAAGCAGTAAGTGCGATTATCAGTCCAGCTGCCGCAGCGTTTTTATATGCTGTTTGGCCTCTTAATGCAATTATATTGTTAGATATTGTGGGTGCAATCCTTGCCTGTGTGACTGTTGCGATTTCGTCCATACCAACGCCTGAACTATGTCCAGAAACGAAAAGACAACAGTTTTTACAGGATATGAAAGAGGGGTATGTGGTATTAAAGCAAAACAGGGGCCTCTTTGCTCTGCTCTGGATTGGTGTAATTTATATGTTCTTTTATATGCCAATCAGTACGCTTTTTCCTCTCATCTGTATGTCATACTTCAAAGGAACACCGGCCCATGCCTCTGCCGCTGAAATTGCTTTTGCGGTTGGTATGCTGCTTGGCGGAGTCATTCTGAGCATTTGGGGCGGTTTTAAGAAACGGCGGTACACCATCGGTCTTTCCGTTCTCCTGATGGGCGTTAGCATTATGCTCTCCGGGCTTTTGCCGCCAGACGCATTTCTTGTCTTTGTTGTGTGCTGTACTGTTATGGGAATTTCCGCTCCATTTTACGGTGTGCAAAATGCGATTTTTCAAGAAACGGTCAAACCAGAATATCTGGGGAGAGTTTTTTCTCTACTGACAAGCGCCGCTTCCCTCGCCATGCCGTTTGGCCTTGTCATTTCCGGGCCTCTGGCGGAGCGGCTGGGAGTTGAGAAATGGTTTGTCATTTGCGGAATTGGCATTATCATCGTTGCGCTTGCCGTATTTTTACTACCCGGTTTGAGAGAGATTGACAATACGCAATAATCAACTGCACCTTTTTCTATTACTAAACAAAATGCCTGGATGGTTTTCAGGAGGGCGTTGCAAAGGAAATGTGATTGCCTTTTGCAACGAATCTTAGCGTGATTTTTTATTGGAGGTCATATGTTGAATATGGTTAAGAATGCTTCTGTTCAAGCCACGGATATATATAAGGATCCATATGGATACACATATTCTGAAATGGTTGGTGTATTGGGAGAAGTTGAGGCGGATAAGTTTTATCGCGAATTATACTCCGGTTCCCAAAGTAGTAACAAGTATAAAACGATAACTATCAAGGAAATCTTTCGTGGTCCGGATACTCAGAAATATGCTTTTGAATTGTCAGATGGCTATTGCATTGAAACGGTAAGCATTAAAAGAAAAACTGGTACTACTGTATGCGTGAGCACCATGATAGGTTGCCCTGTTGGGTGCATCTTTTGCGCCTCTGGTGAAAATGGATTTGTCAGAAATCTAACACCATCTGAAATAGTTCAACAAGTAATACTGATAAATGGTAGAGTAAATAGGATTGTATTCATGGGCATGGGAGAACCTCTGTTCAATTATGATAACGTGATAAAGTCCATTCATATATTAAGAGACCGCAAAGGACTTGATTTTCCAACAGATGGTATAACAATATCAACAACGGGACCGCTCCCTCAGATGAAGAAGTTGAGAGAAGAACATTTAAAAATCCAACTTACGTTATCCCTGCATGCCACGAATCAGCATGTAAGGGACTATATCATGCCGCATATGAAAGGGTATGATATAAATGAAGTAGTTCAATCAGTACTCTCATATTCAGAAAGACATAATCGTAGCGTTACTATAGCATATTTGCTTATACCGGGTGTAAATGATCGTGCGAATGATGTAAAACAGTTGGGAAGATGGTTTCGTGACAAAAATGTATTGATTAATCTTTTACAATACAATGAAACGGATTGTAAAGCAGTTCGAAGACCAAACAAACAGGAACTCGTTGCATTTCGTGATAAGTTAAATAAGGTGGGACTTACTGTGAAAATCAGAGAATCCCGAGGTGGCAATATAAAAGCCGCATGTGGTCAATTGGTAAGTAGATTAAATAACCGCAATATGAGTGCACCCAAGAAAAAAGGAGCTTCGGAATTGGATACAGGTTCGTCGAACAATGCTGGATCTTCGAGTAGATTGAAGCCAAGTAAGAGACGTTATGTAAACAATAAAAGCAAGAATGGAAAAAAGGGTTCATCGCATAAATAAGAGCATGTCGGAGTGTGATCTAGTATTTGCGTTCACTGATCTGCATGAACTTCACAAATGGAGGCTCGATTATGAATGAATTTGTTGATATGCATGTCCATTCAAAATTCTCAATTGATGGAATGTCTACGATGGAGGATTATTGTCTGATTGCCGGCAAAACGGGTACAAGAGTTATTTGTTTTACTGAACATGTGGATTTTAATTCAGCGGAAAAGAATCTTTCAATTGTTAAGGATAACAGAAAACAGAACTTTGTTGTTGATGATTATTTCCGTGAAATAAACCGCTTGCGAAAAAAATACGGTTCGTTAACTTTGCTAAGTGGAATTGAGTTTTCGGAACCCAGCTTGTTTCCAGAAGAGTTTGCCTTATATTATTCACTCCGCATTTATTTTATATATCTCCATGTACCTTTTAGAATTACAATCTGCCAAGGAATCTCGCCTTCAGCTTTTGGAGAAACTCTGCTAAGCAGTGTTTCACATTTCTTGTGAAGTTCCACAGCTCTTGTGGCATAATCGTTGAATGCTCCCATATAATAGAGACATTAAAATCGGAAGTTGTGGAGGTAAAATATAGATGAATCAAGGTAGAATTATTGTAATCACAGGTGCGCCGGGGACAGGAAAAACTACAAATACTGTAGAAAAGAGGAAGGAAATAATAAATGGCTAAAATGAGAATATCACCGGAATTGAAAAAACTGATCGAAAAATACCGCTGCGTAAAAGATACGGAAGGAATGTCTCCTGCTAAGGTATATAAGCTGGTGGGAGAAAATGAAAACCTATATTTAAAAATGACGGACAGCCGGTATAAAGGGACCACCTATGATGTGGAACGGGAAAAGGACATGATGCTATGGCTGGAAGGAAAGCTGCCTGTTCCAAAGGTCCTGCACTTTGAACGGCATGATGGCTGGAGCAATCTGCTCATGAGTGAGGCCGATGGCGTCCTTTGCTCGGAAGAGTATGAAGATGAACAAAGCCCTGAAAAGATTATCGAGCTGTATGCGGAGTGCATCAGGCTCTTTCACTCCATCGACATATCGGATTGTCCCTATACGAATAGCTTAGACAGCCGCTTAGCCGAATTGGATTACTTACTGAATAACGATCTGGCCGATGTGGATTGCGAAAACTGGGAAGAAGACACTCCATTTAAAGATCCGCGCGAGCTGTATGATTTTTTAAAGACGGAAAAGCCCGAAGAGGAACTTGTCTTTTCCCACGGCGACCTGGGAGACAGCAACATCTTTGTGAAAGATGGCAAAGTAAGTGGCTTTATTGATCTTGGGAGAAGCGGCAGGGCGGACAAGTGGTATGACATTGCCTTCTGCGTCCGGTCGATCAGGGAGGATATCGGGGAAGAACAGTATGTCGAGCTATTTTTTGACTTACTGGGGATCAAGCCTGATTGGGAGAAAATAAAATATTATATTTTACTGGATGAATTGTTTTAGTACCAAGACAGGAAAGATTGCGATTAAATAAGCAGGAGAAAATATAATTATGTCCAAGTATAAAAAAATGAAACAGCTCATAGCGGATATGCGCTTACCTGAGTATCGTTATAAGCAACTGCTTGATGCTGTGTTCCTACAAGGAATTATGCGTTTTGAAGATATGAAGTTGCTTCCAAAAACGCTGCGCGAAAAGTTGGTGGAGCAGTTTGGTGAAACTGTTGTGGAGATCAAGGCGATCCATCATGAGAAATCAATGCAAACTGACAAGGTGCTGTTTGAACTGTCGGACGGAAACCGTGTGGAAACGGTGGGCCTGTTTTATAAAGAGGGCTGGAACTCCTTTTGCATTTCATCTCAAAGCGGTTGCGGCTTCGGTTGTAAGTTTTGCGCAACAGGGACTTTGGGATTACGCAGAAACTTGACTGTGGATGAAATTACCGACCAAATCCTATATTTTATGCAACAAGGATGCAGTATCAACAGTATCTCTTTTATGGGAATGGGAGAGCCGTTCGCTAATCCACAAGTTTTTGAAGCCCTGCATGATCTGACCGCCCCGGAACTGTTCGGGCTGTCCCAGCGACGCATCACCATTTCGACTATCGGTATCGTGCCGGGTATTCAAAAATTGACAAGAGAATATCCGCAAGTCAATCTGGCCTATTCCCTCCACGCACCTACTGACCGTCTGAGGGAAACGCTCATGCCAATAACTAAAACATACCCCCTTGGTCAGGTACTGGATACATTAGATCAGCACATTCGGCAAACAAATCGCAAGGTGTTTTTGGCATACATCATGCTAAAGGATGTCAATGACAGCGACAGACACGCAGAGCAACTTACCAAGTTGTTATTCAAACACAAAAAGTATTTGCCACTATACCATTTAGATTTAATCCCATACAATCAAACGACAGTTACGGAAACTATGGTGCGCTCAAGCCACACACGAATAAAGGCCTTTTGCCGTATCATTCATAATGCAGGAATTAGCGTCAATATCCGAACGCAATTTGGCTCCGATATTAACGCTGCTTGTGGCCAGTTGGCGGGGGCCTACCGTGACGATCAAAAACAAGGAGAGAGAACAATGTCCGCTAGAGATGTAAAGAGTTTTGGTGAAGAGGTTGAAGCGAGCTGTTGAACGCTCAAAGTTAGACCGAAAGACAAATATCGAATTGGTAGAAACCATGTGGGAGCAATTTTCCAATTTGGGAATCTATGAATTAAATGTTATAGATACAACTACGCATTCAATCAAAGATACTGTTTCAGCAGTAAAAGAAAAAATAGTAAGCGGTACGGCTTTACTATTTTAGACAACTTCCAGTTTTTCGATTTGATGCTTGACAAGTGAATTATAATAAGAAAAAAGAGATATTGACCCTTGGCGCGTTGATATCTCTTTTTTCGTGAAAGAAAAAAACTACTCTGCAACTTTCTATAAATTGAAGAGTAGTCTAATCCAATGCCGAATGGAGGGGGTGCAATCGTTTCATTGTATCAAAATGGTGGTTACGATGAATCCATGTCCTTGCGGCTATTATCCGGGGCCTAAATGCCGCTGCAGCGATTATGAGATTATAAAATACCGAGGGAAAATATCCGGTCCGATCATGGACCGCATCGACATTCAGAAGGAAGTGAAACCGGTAAATTACTTTACACTCGAGCAGGAAGATGCGATGGTATCATCTGCTGAAATTCGGAAAAGAGTAGAAGCGGCGAGAAAAATCCAGCAGTGCCGTTATAAAAATGATCCGGGCATCAACTGTAACGCACAGATGTCGACCGCACAGATGCAGAAATACTGTGTCCTGGATGAGGAATCACGGACACTTCTGAAGGAAACCAGTGAAAAATACGGCTATAGCGCACGTGTGATTCACAAGCTGCTTCGGCTTGCCCGCACGAGCGCAGATCTCAATAGTGCTGAGAACATTCGCCTACAGGATATCAAACGCATTCTGAACTATCGAGATCTCGATAAGAGCAACAGTGAAATGCTCGTTGTGAAGTGAAAACTTGCGCGATGAAAGAAAAACTTGAAAAATCAATGATGAAGAGCTTGAAATTATAGAAAGGAAGAAGTGATGTTGGAATACTGGATCTGGCTGACGACGTTGCCACGCATCGGCCCTGTTACGGCGAATCGCCTCATGAAAAAGTTCGGGAATCCGGAAAATGTATATCACGGTTCGGAAGAGGAATTAAAGAAAATGGGTGACCTGACAACTGCGCAGAGAAATATTCTCCTCGAAAATAAGGGCCTGGACGATGCAAAAAGAATACTTGAGGAGTGTGATCAGAAGCATATTTCGTTGCTGACGCTTGATGATCCGCGCTACCCGAAGCGCGCCAGAAACTGTAAGGATACTCCGATTCTTCTATATTATAAAGGCAAGTTACAGTCGATCGATCAGTCGGTCGGCATCGTCGGAGCTCGCCGCTGCACACAGGAGACGAAGCGTCTCGTCGCTTCACTTGCCGAGGCCAATGCAGAGAAACACGTTGCGGTCGTCAGTGGTATGGCAAAAGGCGTCGATTCGTATGCTCATACCGCATGCCTGCAGGCTGGTGGATATACCATTGCTGTTCTCGCGAATGGCCTCGATATCTGTTATCCGAGTGAGCATGCAAAATTGAAAGAAGTTTTAGAAACGGACGGACTTCTGATCTCTGAATATCCACCCGGTACGTATCCCGCACGCTATACCTTCCCGGAAAGAAACCGAATAATCAGCGCCTGGTCCGACGAACTGATTGTCGTCGCTGCCGGTAAAGGAAGCGGTGCACATATCACTGCAAAGTTCAGCGATTATTATGGGCGGAAGGTTAGCTATATGTGAGCTGTTTATAAACTGGAGCAGCAACGCTAAGCGGTGTGCCAGATATAAAGAACGCAAGAAACAGAAGCAATCCGAACCAAAGTAGAATATTCGGTGCCTGCTGTAACCAGCAGGCACCGAATGAATGATGTTAAGGTATAGATTGAAATAATCACATTCGAAGGTTCATGAGTTATTTGACAGTGAAGATCAGGCGCACGGCGGCGGTGTCGTCGTAGTGTGCAGCGCGTATGTTACCGGTGCTGTCGGCATGGAGGAAGTACTCGTCGCGGGTGGCTTCGTCGGACATGCCCTGTTCGGCGTAGGTATCCTCACTGAGGTAGGCGGATGGTGTGCTTCGGAGCCAGTAGGATTCGTCGCTGCGCCAGCTGTCGGCGAGGGCTGGGATGTAGCGCTCAGGCTTCAGGTACATACTGAGCAGAGGATCACCATCGTCGTCGAGCGGCAGGTAAGTGTTCTCTTCCATTTTCGTCAGCGTGTATTCGTGAAGCTCCTGCGCAGACGGGAACCACAGTAGAGAAGATTTCATCTTTCCCTTGGTGAACAGCTGAGGAAGCCTGGATTCTGGTGTTGTTTTGTCGGATAGGTAAGTTGTATATCGACCACGTTCAACCCCAGGGGATTCAGCCTGATAGCCTCGACTTATGTATTTTTTCGTCGACTGCAGTGGAAGCAAAGTACCAGCACAGCTTTCGTCCGCTTCTGGTATGCGGATCAGATAGCCTGGATAGGTGAATTCGTGCTGCGAGTAGGTGCCGTCATCATCTTCGAGATAGAATCTGAACGGTGATTTTGTTCCAGTGCCGATCAGTGTACGGAACAGCCATGTATCGCAGATACCACCTAAGTTCGACTGCTTGTAGGTCGGTGTAGATTCAGAATCATGCAAGCTGGTTCCGACGTACATCGGGACGGCGCTCAGCTCCGGGATGGCGTAGGCCTGCGCGAAGGTGAGCTGGCCATCGCGGTCGTCGACGAGCGAGACGTAGAGCGGATAATCCTGCGTTGTGGTGTCGGTCGACGGAAGCGGCCACGAAACTGGTGGGCCGCTCAGGTACAGAAGCCCGGTGCAGTGATTCGTGATGCAGTCGCCGTAGGCGTCACGGTTTGCGAGGATCGTCGACCAGTCATCGGTCGCGATACAGCGGACGGAAGGATCTGAAGTGTGGGCGTGATTACGGTCGTCAGAAGGAGGCGCTGGAGTTTCTGGATCGGTCGTCTCTGGTGGGGACGGAGGATCTAGCAACTCGCCAGGATCCGGGGATTCCGGGTCTGGTGCGCTCGGCACGGTGTTTTCGCTACGTGGCGGCTCGGAAGGCGTGGCCGGAGAATCATTCTCGCGTGGGAGCTCGGAAGGCGTGGCTGTGGAATCTTCGTCACGCGGAAGCTCAGATGGAGTGGCGGTCGTGCCGGTATTCGTGTCATCGTCGCGGGTCAGCTCAGACGGAGAGGCCTTCGGAGGGATTGTGAGCCGATCGGTGACGAGATCCTCTGAGTCGATTAACGACTGATCGCAGTCTGTATTCGTCGGACGAGTGGCAGCCGGTGAAGAGTGACGTTTGTTCCGAGAGCGATAATTAAGAAGAGAGCCATACGGAGCGAGGCCGTTGGCGCGATAGAACCAGGCACCGAGGCTGTCCTGATGATAGTTGCCGCGGTCGCGCTCCGGAAGGAAACTGTACTCGATGCCATCGATCGTGTGGGAACCTGCGAGCATATGACCGTCGGACGGATCGAAGTAGTAAGTGAAGCCGTCGACATCGTGATGCCAGCCGGTTTTGAGAAGAGTAGATTCAGAATCCTGTGCGTCATCAGGTGACGTGGATGGAGCTGTGGTTCTGAGCAGAGAAGTAGATTGCGTCGGAACCTGGTAGTACCAGTGACGGGAGTCGTCGGCATAGTACCAGCCGGTACCAGACTGCGGACGGAGTGCGTTCCGGGTGCGAGATGTACGAAGCGCCGGAGAAGAGGACACAGTACGACTAGGCGGATGAGCAGCGTTCGGAGGCTCGGCGGCCATCGCGGAACGGGATGACACCAGTGCAAGGAAAATGACCAGAATGAAGGAACGGGTAAGGGCGCGGGAAGTGCGCTGAGCTACGAGTGCGGATTCAGAACTTGAATTCATGACGATTTTCCTTTCTTAAAAATAAGAAGATTAAGCCACTTGTATGCGGCGTAGTTATATATGATATTACCATAGATTTATAAAAGAGGGTTGAAAACAGATGAATTATTTAGAAACCTATGAGTCGTTATATCACAAGTCACCTGACGGTGAGGTATTCTGTCCGTACAGAATCTCGCCGCTCGGTGCCCACATTGACCACCAGTACGGGAAGATCCACGGTCTCGCGATCGATAAGGGAATCCATATCGCGTACAGTGCGAAGAAGAACGGTGTCATCGAGCTCTGTTCGCTGAACTTTCCGAAGCGTGCGCAGTTCCACATTCGTTCGATCGAGCAGGAGAAGGTGGGCGACTGGGCGGATCATCTTCGCGGGGCGACGCTGATGCTGTCGGAGAAGCATACGCTTTCGGTGGGTATGAGCGCCGTGATCGAGGGCGAGCTGGTCTTCGAGAGTGGCTGGAGCAGCATCCACAATTATGAGTGAGAAGGCGATTCTGGACTGGCTGGTGGAGGATCTCGCGGCGGATCCGGAGATCGATGAGTTTATCGTGGTGACGAATCATAAGTTTGCGGAGCATTTCGTGCGCTGGGGCGAGACGAAGGCGCAGAAGGGACATCTCGCTGTGCAACCGTTTTATTTTTATCGCCGGGAGGACGTGAAGCGGATACCGGAAGCATTGGCCGCAGGCTGCGGCGCGGACGCTCCGGGAAGCTTCGTGGCGTGGCTGAGCCGGCAGGTGCCGATGCACGCGTTCGTGATGCCGGGGAAGCGGTATGACGTCGGGGACGTGGAGAGTTACCGAAGGGTATGTCGGGTGTTTGAAGGGAAGTAAAGTGGCTTTAGAAAATCTTCAGGAAGTTCACATTCACAGTGAAATTCTGTTGAGTGCTTGATATTTTTAGTTGAATAACGCATAATGAATATATGAAAATCATACGGTGGTATGTGAAACGAATATAAATAGGGAGGCGCTCATTATGGCAGAACAGACTTTAGTTCAGGCACGTGTTGATAAAGAACTGAAACAGGAAGTGACGGAAATCTACGAAGCTTTAGGGATGGACATTCCAACGGCTATCAGAATGTTTTTTGTCAGAAGCAAGATGGTACGGGGGATTCCATTTGATACGACTTTGCCAAAAGGCGTTGTGACAAGAACGGAAGCTTTGAGTGCTTTAGATGATATGTTTAAGCAGGCAGAAGCCGTTCCTGAGATGACTTTGGATGAAATCAATGCAGAGATAGCGGATGTGAGAGCGGCTAGAAAGGCGGCAAAGTGATGCGATGCTACGCCGTGGTTGATACAAATGTAATCGTGTCAGCTGTTATTACCAAAAACCCGGACTCACCTCCACGGCAAGTATTTCGGGCGATGTTGTCAGGAGAAATTATCCCACTGTATCACCCGGACATTTTAGCGGAATACGAAGAGGTATTAAGCCGAAAAAAGTTTCATTTAAACCCGGAAACGATTCAGACAGTGTTAGAAGCTGTACGGCAGTTTGGCGTTGAGGTGATGCCAAAACCAACCGGTGAAATACTGATTGATATGGATGACCTTGTGTTCTATGAGGTTGCAATGGAAAAGCGTGAAGACGATGCCTATCTTGTGACGGGAAATCAGAAACACTATCCGGTCAGAAATTTCATTGTTACCCCGGCAGAGATGCTGGAAATCCTGAAAAAATAATAGCGTTTGGGTACGGTGTTGGGGCCATCTTCATAGTAAAGAAAGTTGACGACATTGGGGCCAGGCCCCATAAAGAAAAATACGGAGCGGACGCTCCGGGAAGCTTCGCGGCGTGGCTGAGCCGGCAGGTGCCGATGCACGCGTTCGTGATGCCGGGGAAGCGGTATGATGTCGGGGACGTGGAGAGCTATCGAAGGGTATGTCGGGTGTTTGAGGAAGGCGGATTGGTTTCGGAGAGTGGGAGCTGGAGGTATAAACATGCATAAATATGAGCGTATAGTTTTTTGGTCTGAAGAAGATCAAAAATGGATCGTAGATGTTCCGGAACTTCCTGGCTGTATGGCAGATGGTGCAACAGCAGAGGAGGCCCTGGAAAACGTAGAAATAGTCATTTCTGAATGGCTGGAAACAGCGGAAGCATTAGGTAGAGAAATCCCAGCACCTAAAGGTAGATTGATATATGCATAACATGCCGTGTGCACATAAGAATTTTACATTCTTCCGCCGCGCGAGACTGTTATTTTGACATTTCCGAGATCAGCTCTCTGCGGCGGATATATAGTGATTGACGTATAGATAAAAACGCAAATAATATGACGGAAGAATCAAAGGCAGTGAATGGTAGAAGTACAGCGTCGTATGCAGTGCCCGGATAATGTGGAGCAGGTCAGAATATGCTGGATTTCTGCAATTTTAAATAAGAGAGAAATCACGGAAGAGTGGCTTTTTGAACTGATGCAGGATGGCTCTGCCCATAATCTGTTTATGAGAGAAAAGGAGAAAGCGCCCGTATTGGGAGATGGGGTGAATCCAACCACTTCTGAAAAAAACAGGTTTGCTGTGTATGCCGAAGATTTTGCTGGTCATAATACTCAGCTCTTTTTGGCAGAGATGAACAGAGGAAAGAAGTATGAGGACAATTCAAAACTGCTGTTCTTCAAAAATGTGTTTGAATGGATTATAAATCATATCGTTGTCATTAATCCGAACATCGGCATTTCTGATACAGATGCCTATTATAGCGAGGAATCTCTGGATACCATAAGCAGTTTAATCAAAACTTTTGATACCGGTGTCAGCGAAATCAAGACAAAACAGATCACCATGGAAGAAATGAGCCAGATGGTCCCTAAGGAAGTTCTGTATGAGATTTTTAATACCTTGAAGAAACAAATGCAGATGACAAATCTTCCGGAATTGAAAATGACATGGAGAATTGCAGATGGTTTCTTTAACATTCGCATTGCCGGTGCGAGTGAACCGGAAATTACAACGCTTGTTTTAAAACATGGAAATCTGGTATTTGATTTCAGCTTTCATGAGGAATCTGACGGAACGAAGAGACTGTTCGATCTGATAGATATGCTGATGAGTAAAAGAAAAGATGTAGTCTTTGTGGTTGATGAGCTGGAAAGAAGTCTCCACCCTAAGCTGACGGAGCATTTCTTAAAACTGTTTATGGAGGCCCATGAGGCTGACAGAGTGCAGTTGGTGTTCATAACACATGAAGATACCATCATGGATCAGGAACTGTTCCGCAGAGACGAAATATGGTTCGTAGAGCGTGACGGGACGAATGCCAGCAAGATTTATTCCCTGGATAGATTCAAGGAAAGATATGATAAGAAACTGAGTAAAGCTTATCTGGAAGGACGCTATGGTGCGATTCCTGTATTTAAACAGTTTACTTTCCGAAAGGAGGGCTAAACAAATGCCGGTACATGCATATACAAATTGGAACAAGAGGGAAAGCGCTGGATGTGCTTGACTTCCATAACTATATGCACTATAGCTACCTGATCCTTACGGATTCCGGCGGAATCCAGGAGGAGGCACCGTCACTCGGCAAGCCGGTACTGGTGATGCGTGATACCACCGAGCGTCCGGAGGGCATCAAGGCGGGAACGCTGAAGCTGGTCGGCACCTCGGAGGAGGTAACCTATAACGAGTTTACGAAGCTCCTCGATAACTAGGAAGAGTATGAAAAGATGTCACACGCAGCGAACCCGTACGGGGACGGACACGCATGCGAAAGAATCGCGGATATACTGGAATACGGAGAGATGAAGACGAGTAAAGAATAAAAGAGGAGGGAGGCCGGTGCCCGTGGAAGAGAGCGGGCATCGGATGAATTGTGAAACGTATAGATTAAGATGGAAATGATTTGCGCGAGGATGAATATGTTTTGACGGTGAAAGAGGAGCAAGAATATAGGGAAAGGCAACATAAGTAGCACTTGATTTTTTGAGTAGATAGTAATATTATGAATATAGAAGAACAAATGTACTTGTAAAAACGATATTTAATAAAAACAGCCGGTAGAATTTGATTTTGATAAAGAAGTAAAGAAATGGTGGCGGGGCAACCTCGTGAGTAAGGAGTATAATGGGTCAGGTGTTTGAGGGGAAGTGGGGTGGTCAAAAGTATAGACAGCGTATGGTATACTAAAGGAAACAATTAGAAGGGGAGGCTACAATAGGGCCGGGTACCATAAATATTAAATCCAGTCCCTGTTAAAAGGGAGTGATGGTGAAAAGCTTGTTTAAAGGGAGGAGGATAAACATATGCCTACAACTGAGATTAATGAGTTAACAAATAGTTTTGTTAAAGACTTAATGCCAATACGAATCTATTTGTTTGGATCTTTTGCAGAAGGAAAACAGAATGCAGACAGCGATTTTGATTTTTATATCATTGTGGATGATTCGCAAAAGGATATGCTTGGGCTTACGGCTAAAGCGTATAAGGCGATAAGGCATAAGCAAAAGCGATCTGTTGACATCATAGTAAATACGGAAAAGACATTTGAAGACAGAAAAGAAAAAATCGCTTCCGTGGAGAGTGAGGTGGTACAGAAGGGGGTGCTGCTATATGGAGCATGAAGACATCATGTGGATTGAGTTTGCAAAAACAGATCTTGGAGTAGCGGAGCATCTTGATAAACAGTACTATCCAAAGCCATTGGAAATCATTTGCTATCACTGCCAGCAGGCGGTAGAGAAAGCAATCAAAGCAATCATTATATCGTATGGTGCACAAGGCGGGATGCCGAAGAAACACAATCTCTCATTTCTTCTGGAGCAAATAAAGAACAAGGTGGAAATTCCAGAGAAGTATTATGATTATGCGGATGCATTAACGCCATATGGAATCGCAGTACGGTATCCAAATGAACTTGACATTGAAGAACGACATGTACGAGATGCGTTACTATATGCAAAAGAAATTGTAGGTTGGGCAGAGAAAATTGTGGAGCAGAAAGAATAGAATACCAGATGAAATCAACAGGGGTCGGGAGGTCGTGAAGCGGATTCCGGAAGCATTGGCCGCGGGATGCGGTGCGGACGCTCCGGGAAGTTTCGAGGCGTGGCTGAGCTGGCAGGTGCCGATGCACGCGTTCGTGATGCCCGGGAAGAGGTATGACGTCGGGGACGTGGAGAGCTACCGAAGTGTATGTCGGGTGTTGAGGGGACGAAAAGTTGATGAGAAGTGAAGACGAGGTGGTCGGCTGCATTGGCGAAAGGAATCTTAGTTTAGGCAGATGAGTGGAAAAACGAAAAGATGCCAAAATGAGAAAAATAGATGAAAATACACAAATGTATTCCCAAACGGGAAAATAAATTGAAAATCGGCAGGGGATGTGCCATACTGGAGAAAAGGAGGTGCGTCTATGGTTGAGCGTAAGGAATACCTGGATCAGTTGTGGGCATGGAAGGATGAGCAGCAGATAAAGGTCGTGACCGGAATTCGTCGCTGTGGGAAGTCTGTTCTTCTGGAGCAGTATCAGCATAGGCTTCTGGCACATGGTGTCACACCGGATCAGATTATTTCGATCAATTTTGAAAACCTGGATTACGAGGATTTAAAGGATTACAGGAAACTGTATCAGTATTTGAAGGAACGGCTCTGTGTCGACAAAACAAGCTATATTTTTCTGGATGAGATTCAGGAGGTTCCTTCGTTTGAGAAGGTGGTAGATAGTCTGTATATCAGAGAGCGTGTGGACATATATATCACAGGCTCCAATGCGTATATGCTGTCGAGTGAGCTTGCGACGCTTCTGTCAGGTCGGTACATAGAGATCAGGATGCTGCCGCTTTCTTTCCGTGAGTATATGACGGTGACGGGGATGGCGAAGGAGGATGCCTTTGCAGAGTTCATGAAGACTGGTGGGATTCCGTATGTTGCAGTGATGGATCGGACGGACGAGAAAATCGATCAGTATCTGGAGGGGATCTATAACACAGTGATCGTAAAGGATATCGAGCAGCGGCAGGAGCGGAGAGAAGTGGAGGGGCGTGGACGTAAGGTGACGGATATCACTTTACTTAAGACGATCGCACGGTATCTGGCCAGCGTGATCGGCAGCCCGGTGTCGATGAAAAGCATCACCGACTATCTGATCTCGTCGGGGCGGAAGGTATCGCAGAATACGGTAAGTGATTATGTGGAAGCCTTAACGGAGTCCTTCGTTTTTTATCCTGTGGAGAGATTTGACATCGTAGGAAAGCAGCTTCTGAAGATCAACCAGAAGTACTATATGGTGGATATGGGCATCCGAAACCACATTCTTCCGAGAAAACGATATGATCTCGGATTTACGATCGAGAATATCGTCTATCTGGAGCTTGCCAGACGAGGATACAAGGTCAATATCGGTAAATATGGCTCTACTGAGGTCGATTTCGTGACGCAGAAGGATGGCGTGATTACCTATTATCAGGTGACGGCGGATATGACCGCAGAGGAGACGTTTGAGCGGGAGATGCGGCCACTTAGAAGTATCCAGGATAATTATGAAAAGATCGTGCTGACGCTCGACCGCTTTTCGCTCGGAAACTACGAGGGCATAAAGGTCGTGAACGTCATCGACTGGCTGTTGACGTGAGATGATCTTAAGAATTTCGTAAGGGGGTCTGACCCCAATGTCGTCAACTTAACATTTAGACTCACGCGAAAGCGTAGGTCTTTTTTTACAAATAA
>NZ_JBKEIS010000024.1:0-15612 GCF_046365365.1 Oribacterium sp. P9
ATTGAACCACAGAATCAAAAAGAAAGGAAAATGTTGATTTAGCTTCTGGAATCATCATACAAGCGGAAGAATGAAAAAGATTTGCATAATAGGTAATCTCGGAAATGCGGGAAATGAAAACAATGGTCAAACAGTGAAAACGAAGACAATGATACGAGCATTAACTGAAAAGTACGGTGATATCGTTGTTGTAGCAGATACTAACAGGATTAACAACAATGGTTTCACAATTATAGTCAATGTTATCAGAGCAGTCTTTAAGGGAGACCTTATTGTTTTGGCAGTGTGCAATTTTGCTGTAAAACTTTTGGCATTGCCTGTGTATTTATTAGCAAAGTTACAGAAAAAGAAAATCGTGTATGTGCTAATTGGCGGATGGCTAGGCAAGTATGTTTCTACACATAAGATAACAAAATGGGCATTAAAAAAATATGATGTAATATTCGCTGAGACAAAAGTTACTGGGAAAGCGTTGCTTGAACAGGGGTTTGCAAATATTCAGTATTTGGATAATTGCAAATATCTGAAGAAACAAAAGAAGGTACCAGATAATAACCCGAAAGAAGTACATTTTTGCACACTTTCAAGAGTTGTCCCTGAGAAAGGCATTGAGGATGCGATTGAGGCGATTTGTGAGGCAGATAGTCGTATAAAAGAAGTTTCTTACTACTTGGATATTTATGGGGAGATTGAAGAAGCATATAAAGATGAGATTATTAAAATCATTCAAACCCATTCAAATAATATATCGTACAAGGGTGTTGTTAAGCCAGAGCAATGCCCCGAAATAATTAGTAAATATGACGCTCTTCTTTTTCCGACACGAGTTAAAACAGAAGGTATGCCTGGAACGGTTATTGATGCCATGTTCGCGGGTACCCCAGTAATTGCTGTTGATTGGAACGCTTGTAGAGAAGTGATTTCAGATGGAGTTAACGGATTAATATATTCCTGGGATAATAGAGAACTCACTGAGTTGCTTTGCAAACCCAACTTAAAACAAGCTTTACGAAACATGCAAGAGAATTGTTTTTCTGTAGCGGACAGGTTTACACCAGAAATTGCAATGAAGCCCCTTTTTGACTTATACGATGAAAAGGCGATAAAGGTTATACATATTAAAGACTTGTAAGATTAGCATATGATAAAGCAGATAAACAATGTATGTTTGACAATATGCACATATTTCACACGTTCAATGAAATATTAGGTAATTATAAGTGGCAACTTTTTCTTTGGCGTTTTCAAAGAAGAGAGTCTATAAGAAGAGTAGGTAAAGAATAGTGAATATTAAAGTCAATATAAATAAATTAATGCTTGCGACAATAGGCAAAATTCTCCCACTCCATAGACATCCGGGGGGGGGTATCGCCAATCGTGTCCGCGTTTTCTTTGCCAAGGGAATTGCTAAAAGTATAGGCGAAGGATGTAATATCGAGCGAGGTGCTGAAATTCAAGAGGATTGTGTTCTTGGTGATCACACTGGTATTGGCCCTAATTCTTTAGTTCAACAGGGAACCATATTTAAAGGTTACTGCATGATGGGACCAAATGTGCACATCTATACAACGGGGCATAAGTATGACAAAGACTCACACAAGTTTGATGGGATGACTGAAGTAAAACCAGTAACTATCGGGAAAAATGTGTGGATTGGTTATGGCGTGATTATTTTACCGGGAGTAACAATAGGCGATAACACCATCATTGGTGCTGGCAGTGTTGTTTCAAAGAGCATTCCAAGTGGTGTAATGGCTGCTGGTAACCCGTGCATTGTCAAAAAAGTAATTGATGAAGAAATACATAATTCAGAATTTAAGACTTAGAGAACTTTGCATTGTAAGTCTTTTGCAGTTGTAATGAAAGTATGTATTAGACAGTTTACGAAAATTGGAGAGATATATGAAAAGGATTTTGTGTATTTTATCATGTATGAATGCTGGTGGTGCAGAAACTTTTTTAATGAAAATATATAGACAAATTGACAGAGCAAAGTATCAGATGGATTTTTGTGTCAATATAAATGAAGAAGGTTACTATGACAAAGAGATAATCCAAATGGGTGGAAGAATCTTTCACATACCAGCGAAATCTGATAATCTCAAAGAATTTAAAAAGCAACTTTCAGCTATTATAAAAGATGAACACTATGAATCGGTTCTTAGAATAACATCAAACACAATGGGGTTTTTGGATTTAAAAGTAGCAAAAAAAGCCGGTGCAAAAATATGTGCAGCAAGATCGAGTAATTCTAATGATCCAGCTGGAATAAAAGCAAAAATTGCGCACCGACTAGGAAGAATTTTGTATGGGAAATATGTTGATATAAAAATTGCTCCTTCTGACTTGGCTGCAATATATACATTTGGAGAACAGGCATATAAAAATGGAGAGGTTAAAATACTACATAATGCGTTAGACCTAAATGTATATAAGTTCAATCCAGAAGATAGAAGAAAGATAAGAAAAGAATTTGGCATAAAAGAATCAGAGATTTTGTGTGGGCATGTAGGTCGTTTTTCAGTACAAAAGAATCATGATTTTCTAATTGATGTATTCTCCGAATTAAGCAAAAACCATTCAAACTATAAATTGCTGCTTGTTGGAAAGGGAGAGCTTGAAGGTAAAATTAGAGATAAGTGCGTAGAAAAAGATTTGCAGGATAAAGTGATTTTTGCTGGTATAAGATCTGATATACCTGCCATATTGTCTGCAATGGATGTTTTTGTCTTTCCTTCATTGTATGAAGGCATGCCTAATACTGTCATTGAAGCGCAATCATGTGGTTTACCTTGTATTGTTTCCGATACAATTACAAAAGAAGTAAATATTTGCGGGCAAGTTACTTTTCTGCCAATATCAAAAACTGATTTTTGGACAGAATCTATTATTAATACCGAGATGTATAGGAGAACACAAAAAGGTCTAGATGGTTATGACATCAACACTATAGCAAAACAGTTTATAGAATTATTGATATAAGGAGCGATGCTATGAAACTGCAAAGTATATATAAATTTATATTTAATTATAAATATCGAGAAATGGTAAAATGTAATCTTGGTTTTTACGACTCCATGGAAGATGAGAAATACTTAAGAAAATTGTATAAACTAAAAACTGGATTGGAGCTTAATCTAGATAGTCCAAAGAGATTTAATGAAAAACTTCAATGGCTGAAACTATACGATAGAAATGATATTTACACAGTGATGGTAGATAAATTTCTCGTAAAAGAGTATGTAGATAAATTAATTGGTGAAGGTCATACAGCAAAAACAATTGGTGTGTATGATTGTTTCGAGGACATCGATTTTGATTCTTTACCCGAAAAATTTGTTATTAAAACAACACATGGTTGTGGTGGAATGTATATTCATAGGGGTGGAGAAATTAACAAAAAAATGGCCAGAAAAAAAGTCATGTCTACATTCAGCAAAAATTACTATTTCCATACAAGAGAATGGCCGTACAAAGGTGTTAAACCAAGAATCTTAATCGAAGAATATCTTCAAAATGAAGATGAAGAAAACTTAACAGTGTATAAAGTACTATGTTTTGAGGGTCAAGCAAGAATAATCCAAGTAATTCAAGATGACAAGACACCAAATGAATCAATAGACTATTTTGACACCGAATGGAATTTACTTGATTTAAAGCAGAATTATCCAAATTCACAAAACCACATAAAGAGACCAGATCAATTAGAAGAAATTCTAAGATTATCGAATATTTGTAGCAATGGAATTCATTTTCTTAGAACAGATTGGTATGTAGTTAATGGCAAGATATACTTCTCTGAATTCACTTTCTTTAGTGACGCTGGACTAGAAAAATTCTACCCAGATAGCTGGGATGAAGTCCTCGGTGATTGGATAAATCTAACGAGATAGAGGGGAAAAAATGCGGATTGCCATTAAGAAAATAAATATAGATAAACTGTTGGTTTTTATATATTGTGTAAGTGCAATTACATTCATTACATTCACCTGGGGTCGTTATTTAATGATAGCAGCTGTTGGATTGCTTTTTTTTAGGATGGCACTATCTAACAGGTTAATCATAACACGAAAAGATTTCCCATTTTTAAATTCTGGTTTATTGTTTATTTGCTTTTGTTATTTAAGTACCATTTGGGCGGAAAATCGTACATATGCGCTCGAGATGAGTAATACTATTTGTCAGGTATTTGTCTGCACATTTGTTATCTATATGTATTTTTCTCAAACTTGTGAAATCAGATCATTAATAAAAATTATTATGTTTTCTGGTTATGTATATGCATTTGTAGTTTTCTCGGATTATGGATTTACAGACATATTTAGAATTGCTTCAGACTCAATGATGAGAGAAGGAAGTAAGTATGGGAATTTGAATTATATTGGCATGATTATGTCGATAAATATTTTAATTTCAGCTTATGATGCAATATGCGAAAAAAAACATACATATCATCTATTAGCTGTATTATCTCTTATTATTTTGGCAGCTACGCAATCTAGAACAGCATTGATAAGTTTAGTTGCTGGAATATGTATTATCATATACATGAACTTAAAAAGGGAAGATAATCAAAAAGTTATACTAAACAGGATAGTATTAATGATTTTTCTGATTTGTGTTGGATTAATTGTTCTTCAAAATACAAGTTTTTTTACTGGAATTAATCAAAGGATGTTTGAACTTATTGGCACACTAAGCGGAAAAGGTGGAGATGATTCCTCTGGGATTAGAGTTATTCTAATGAAAATAGGCCTTGAACAATTCATGCAGACACCAATTTTGGGTATAGGTATCAATAACTCAAAATTAGTTTCACTCAGATATGTAGGGCACGCATATTACTTACACAATAATTATATAGAAATGCTTGTCAATGGGGGAATAATTGGTTTTTTGATTTATTATTCCTTCTACATGAAAATAGGAATCGGTATATTTCGGAACAGATTTTCTCAGAATAAAGAAATAATTCTGTTTACCGCTATTTGGTTTGCCCTACTTCTAATGGATGTGGGAACCGTGTCATATTACGCGAAAGATATTTATATCTATTTTGCTTTATTATTTGCAGGATTATCAAATATAAATATTGAAAGCAATTATTATGCAGACAATTAAGAATCGTAGGTGATAAGAAATGAATAAAATGCTAACCGTAGTGATACCTTCTTATAATACTTTTCAGTTCATGGATAATTCTCTAAATACAATGATCTGTGTCGATAATATTGAAAAGATAGAGATTCTCTTAGTCGATGATGGTTCACAAGATTCAACTCTGGAAAAGGCGAGGGATTGGGAGAACAAATTTCCAAGTATTATAAAGGTAATACACAAAGAGAATGGTGGGCATGGTTCTGTAATTAATCGTGGTATAAAAGAGGCAAAAGGAAAGTATATCAAGATAATCGATGGGGATGATTATGTCGACAGCAACCAGTTCTCGCTTTTTATAGAGGAATTGGAAAAAATCGATTCAGATGTAATCTTTTCACCTTTTACTAGGGTAAGTGCAATTGACAAATCAGAAATAGTAATTTACCCTTCAACTTCTTCAAAATTTGTAACAGGATGTATGTATGATGCTGATAAAGCGATTGGTTCAATGCGCGGAACGATACATTCATTGACATATAGAACTTCACTTTTACAAGAGCATTTTGATCAGATTAAAGTATCTGAAAAAGTCTTTTACGAAGATAATGAATATGATATGTATCCAATGTTATTTGCAAAAACAATATTCATAAGTGGCTGCAATGTTTACCAATATGTTGTTGACCAAGCCAATCAGAGTGTTAGTATGAGCAATTTATTAAGAAGAATTGATCAACAAATGCTAATCTTTAGTAAGTTAATCACATATTATGTTGATGCAGAAAGAAAAGATGCACTTAATGAACAGTATAAACAGTACTGTTCAAGAATTATCAGTAATGTTGCTGTAACAATATATAGTGTCATATTTAGCAAGCAGGATTACTCCAAACAGGATAAAGCATACTTAATTTCTTTAGACCAGGAGCTTAGAAAAAAAGTACCACTTGCATTTTGTTATATGAATGTATTTAAAAGAATAAGAATCATCAGAGCTTTTAGGTATAGTCCCATTATTACTAAAATAATAAGAAGCATTTGATGTAACGATAATGAACTATATTGTGTGTCAATGACTAAATCATCGTATTTTAGTGAGGTATTTAAATGTATGATTATTTGATAGTTGGAACTGGCCTATTTGGAGCAACGCTAGCACAAAAACTACATGAAGTTGGGAAAAGAGTACTTATAATTGATAAAAGAAATAATGTTGGTGGAAATGTCTATACAGAGAAAGTAGAAGGGATCAACGTCCACAAGTATGGTGCACATATCTTCCACACCAACAACCAGAAGGTATGGGATTATATCACCCAGTTTGCAACCTTCAATCGCTTTACCAACTCCCCGGTTGCTAATTATAAAGGAGAACTTTATTCTCTGCCTTTTAACATGTATACCTTCAATAAAATGTGGGGAGTTGTTACGCCAGAAGAGGCAGCAGCGAAGATAGAAGAACAAAGAAAAGAGATTAGTGGAGAACCAAAGAATCTGGAAGAGCAGGCCATTTCGCTCGTTGGCAGAGATATCTATGAGAAGTTGATCAAAGGATATACCGAGAAGCAGTGGGGAAGAAATTGCAAGGACCTACCATCTTTTATCATAAAGCGTCTTCCTGTTCGGCTTACTTATGATAATAATTACTTCAATGCTCTTTATCAAGGCATTCCGGTTGGTGGTTACACCAAAATGGTGGCTAACATGTTAGAAGGCGTTGAAGTTAAACTTGGAGAAGATTACCTGAAGGATAAAAATAAATGGGATGGTATGGCAAAGAAAGTGGTCTATACAGGTCCTATTGATGCTTATTTTGATTATTGCCTTGGTACTTTAGAGTATCGTTCTGTTCGCTTCGAAACAGAAGTGCTGGACAAGCCAAACTTCCAGGGTAATGCTGCTGTCAATTACACAGACAGGGAGACGCTTTGGACGAGAATCATCGAGCACAAGTGGTTCGAGTTTGGTAAGGATGAAAATGGAAATGACCTTCCGAAGACAGTGATAAGCAGGGAATACAGCTCCGAGTGGAAGCCTGGAGATGAACCATACTATCCGGTCAATGATGAGAAGAATGGTGAATTGTATAAGAAGTACAAAGAATTGGCAGATAAAGAAGAACACGTAATCTTCGGCGGAAGACTTGGAGAATATAAGTACTATGATATGGATCAGGTTATTTTCTCAGCAATAAAACTATTTGAAGGTATAAAAAGGTAAATTATGATGAGCGATAAACCATTGATTTCGGTTGTAATACCGATTTATAATGTTGAAGATTATATAAATAAATGCGTTGAAAGCGTAAGAAATCAAACATTTTCTAATATCGAAATAGTCTTAGTTGATGACGGTTCTATAGATAAAAGCGGTCTTATTTGCGATTCTCTAGCGAAAGAGGACAGCAGGATTTCTGTCTATCATAAGCACAATGGTGGCTTATCTGACGCAAGAAACTACGGTATATCAAAATCAAATGGAGAGTACATTACTTTTGTTGATGGTGATGATAGTTTACATTTGAAAGCATTGGAAACTATGTATGATGCCGCTACTAAAGAAAACTGCGCAATCGTGATCGGTGGGCTTTATATTGAATACGATGACGGACATATTGAAAAAGAAGAACCACTTTGTAGCGATTATGTTAAGCGTACAAATAGAGAATCATTGGCAATGATTTTTTCGGGGAAAGGTTACTCAGCTTGTGGAAAGCTGTATAGAACATATTTATTTGAGGATACACAATTTCCTGTAGGAAAGCTTGATGAAGATTTTGCAACAATTTATAAACTAATTGCTAAAACAAAATATGTCGCATTTATACCAGAGTATGTTTATTATTATTATAAGCGTCAAGGAAGTATAACTAAATCTGCGTTCAATGTTAAAAAAATGGACTTCTTTTATAACGCAGAGAGTGTGTATTTAGAATATCAAAATGATGCTTACTTGGGAAATATTGCGCGTGCTTATCTTTGTACAAGAATAGATCGTACAATGCACCTAATTGTGTTTGATGAAAACAGAGAAATGTATTCATCTGAATTAATGTTGTTGACTAAAAAAATGAGAGAGCAGTTCTTATTTATTTTGACAAGCAATATAATCTCATTAAAAGATAAGATTGTATATTTTTCTGAAATGATTAGCCCCTTTATTTTTGCAATATATAAAAAGCTGTAATATTTCAACTTGTAATCGAAGTGTATTTAGAAAAATGACATTATGAACTCCAGGAAACTAATTTGATACATTTCGCTTTAATTGGCTAATTAGTAAAATTTTGCGTTTCTAACTTTTTCGGATAATTGTACAAACATTATACCGTGAATGAAGCAAGACTGTTTTATATTATATTTTGTTAAATGAGTAGAGAGGAAAACAATGGGGGATAACAATTCGATTAGAACTAAAGCATTAACAAGTACAATATGGAAATTCATGGAACGAATTGGAGCACAACTCGTCTCGATGATTGTTTCTATAATACTCGCAAGAATTTTAACACCTGATGATTATAGCGTTGTGAGTTTAGTTGCCATATTTTTTGCTTTTGCGAATGTCTTTATTTCGGGAGGCTTAAATACAGCATTAATTCAAAAAAAAGAAGCTGATGAAGAAGACTATTCCACGATACTTTATTTTAGTATATTTATATCACTGGTTATATATGGTGCTCTGTTCCTTTTGGCTCCATTTATTGCTGATATATATAATAAAAGTATTTTAGTTATTGTTATTCGGGTCATGGGCATATCGCTACCGGTAACTGCTGTTAAATCTATTTGGTGTGCATATATATCTTCCAATCTACAGTTTAAAAAATTCTTTTTCTCAACATTAGGCGGTACAATCTTTTCGGCTGTAATCGGAATTGCATTGGCATTGAATGGTGCAGGCGTGTGGGCGCTAGTTGCACAGCAGATGAGTAATACATTTATTGATACATTTATACTTATTTGTACTACTCGTATTCATTTAACTTTTAAGTTTTCGTTACAGAAATTCAAGACTTTATTTGCATATGGGTGGAAGATTTTTGTTTCTTCGATTATTGGTACAATATATACACAAATCATACCATTGATTATTGGTGTGAAATACTCTACATCAGACTTGTCTTTTTATACAAAGGGGAAAAGTTTTCCTGAATTGATTTCAACTACATCAACGAATACGTTGGCTGCAGTTATGTTCCCTACTATGTCTAAATATCAGGATGATAGAAAAAAGTTGCTTCGGTTAACACGTTTGTTCATAAGGATTTCCTCTTTTATCGCATTTCCATTAATGCTTGGTTTTTTTGCAATTTCTGAAAACTTTGTAAGGGTAGTATTAACAGATAAATGGCTTCCAGCGGTACCTTATATTAAGATATTTTGCGTGGCAAATATGTTTGAAATGGTGCATATTGGAAATTGTGAAACAATTAAGGCGATGGGAAGAAGCGACATTTATTTAGTAATGGAGATTATAAAAAAATCTTGCTATCTTGCAACTATTTTTGCTTTTCTATTGTTCTCAAAAACACCAGTAGAACTGGCACTGGCATTTATCTGTTGTACCTGTATAGCTTTAATTGTAAATTCTATTCCAAATAGAAAGTTACTGGGCTACACATTCTTAAATCAGATAGAAGATTTGCTCCCTAATTTAGTCACAGCGATTATTATGAGTTTTGCTGTTCAATTAGTGGGACAAACTCCAATCAATTTGCTTTGGAAATTGGTGTTGCAAGTGGTTGTTGGTATGCTTGTTTACGTTTTAGAAAATGCTGTGATAAAAAGTCCAAATTTGAAATATTTGATAGAAATGATGAAGGAGATTTTACCCCATGGTAAAGCGTGTAATTAATGCGTTAATCAGACGATGTATTTTGGTAGCAGGCTTATTTATACCAATAAAAAAGAATCGAATTTTGTGCTCATCGTATTTCGGAAGAGGATACAGTGACAACCTGAAATATATTTGTGACGAATTGCTGGATGAGAATGTTGAAATCTTTTGGATTGTGAAAAATGATTCCGAAGCAAAAACGCTACCAGATAAAATTAAACCAGTTAAATATGGTTCGTTTAAAAGCCTATATTACATAATAACTTCGGGTATATGGCTTAACAATTGTAGGTTTGATTTTTTTTATAAGAAAAAAGAACAGTTTTATATTCAAACTTGGCATGGAGGAGCTCAGAAAAAAATTGAAGCTGATGTTGAAGATAAACTTCCTGAATGGTATGTTGAAATGGCAAAGAAAGATGCGAAGCATACAGATTTGATGATCTCTGAAAGCTCTTTTATGACAAAACTGTATCAAGATTCCTTTTGGTATAAAGGACCGGTTTATGAGTGTGGCTACCCGAGATATGACATTCTTATGAAAGATAATCCTTCAATCAAAACTAAGGTGTATGAATATTATGGCCTCCCATTAGATAAAGAAATTGTTTTATACGCGCCAACATTCAGGTCGGATCATTCCTTTGATGCATATAATATTGACTTTGATAGATTGCTTGAAGCATTGAAAAAAAGGTTTAATAAAGAGTTCGTTGTACTTGTGCACTTGCATCCAAATGTTGCAAATATCGAAGGGGTTATAGCTTACAACGAAAAAGTAATCAATTCCACATTCTATCCAGATACGCAGGAGTTGCTTGCCTGCTCCGCAGTTTTAATTGGTGATTATTCTTCGATTAATTATGATTTTAGTATCACGGGAAAACCTGTGTTCAGATATGCTAATGATCTGGAAAAATATAAGCAAGATCGTGACTTGTATTTCGATTTTGGGGATTATCCATTTCCATTTGCTACAAATAATGATGATTTAATAAAAATTGTATGTAATTTTGATTCGGAAGAGTACAATAGAGATTTACAATATTTCTTTAATCAAATTGGTGTCATTAAGAACCCAAATTCATCTAAAGATATTGCGAAGTTGATATTGGATATATCCAAATACAAAAAAGACGATTTCATAGAAAAAAATAGAACGAAATTCGTGTATAAACATGGAAACAACAAATAAACAAAGTCACCTAGCAACTACTAATAATGAGGTCAATATGAATGAACAATATCATAGAGAAAAATCAAAAAAATCAATGGGGGGTGTACTGAAAAGATATCCTTGATCAGTGTAATCTGCTGTATTGCAGTTGTATATATGCACTTGTGCGGGTTTCACGGCACCCAACCACAACTAACCCCGAACTGGATATTATCGCTGATAATTGAAAAAGGCTTTGTTTTTGCTGTGCCAGTGTTTTTTATGATTAGTGGCACTACACTTTTAGACTACACAGATAGATATGATGATATCACCTTCTTTAAGAAAAGAATTAATAAAGTTGTGATACCGTGGATTGCATGGAGTTTCATCTCGTTTTTATACTGCTTTATATTTAATAGAGATGAAATAGGGTCTCTTAATCTCTTGGATATATTCGATGGAATAATCAATAATAAATATAGAAGTATTTATTGGTTCTTTCCTGTGCTCATTTCAGTATATCTATGCATTCCACTGTTTGCGAACATCGATAGAAACAGAAGAAGAGTTTTAGAGTACTTGGTGTTAGCTGGTTTTATTTTCAATATTGTTCTGTCTGATTTGGGGAAAATACTAAATATCAATATACCAATTAGTGTCCCGGTTGTTGCAGAATATTTGATTTATGTCCTCGTAGGCTGGTTGATTTTTTATCATCAGGAAGCATATAAAAGACTTTACCCTGTAATCTATTTTACTGGGTTATCTGCTCTTCTTATACAATTGATCGGAACAGCAGTGCTTAGCTTAAGTAGCGGCGTAGAAAGTAGAGTATTTAGAGATAGTAATAGCTTGAATTTTTTGTATTCGTTGTGCATTTGGTCAGTATGTGTGAACTATGGTGATTTTGTAATAAAAAATAAAATCGTTCGGAAAATAGTTGATATGCTCAAAAAGTATACTCTATCTATTTATCTGATTCATCAATTTGCAAACAATTTAGTGCAAAAAGTATTTGAGTTTTGTGGTGTAATCGTTGAAGGAACAATCCTTTATCAACTGTTTGGACCAATACTGGCGATTATGATAAGCGTACTTGTTGCACGAATTCTTCGACAAATTCCATATTTAAGAAGAATAGTGCCTTGATATTTCCTGATCTCCCTGACTCAGAATGTGAATAATCTCTTATCTTAATTCGGTAAAATACTCTATCTATCTTTACTGCTTCAAAACATGTGATGGAAATAATGCTTTACCCATTGGTAATAAATGCATTATTACAATATGCGAGGATCAGCATAATGAAAACTACACTACTTATAATGGCCGCTGGCATCGGCTCAAGATTTGGAACAGGAATCAAGCAGTTAGCAAAAGTCGATTCCAATTCTCATATCATTATGGATTACTCCATCCACGATGCCATTGAAGCCGGATTTAACAAAATCATATTTATAATAAGAAGAGATATTGAAAAAGAGTTTAAAGAAGTAATAGGGGATAGGATTGAAAAGATCTGTGCTGAGAACAATGTCAAGGTCGCTTATGCTTATCAGTCCCTTTCCTCTATACCAGAACTCAATGAAACAACGAAAGAACAAATAAAGGATCGAACCAAACCATGGGGAACCGGGCAGGCGGTATTAGCAGCGAAAGACCTGATTTCCACACCGTTTGCTGTAATCAATGCAGATGATTACTATGGCAAGGAAGCGTACAGAGCCATGCATGAATGGTTGGTGCAGGAACACGAATCCAGTGCCTATGCGATGGCCGGATTTATTCTCAAGAATACGCTTTCCGATAACGGCGGCGTAACTCGTGGTGTGTGCAAAGTTGAAGATGGCCACACGCATGTGACTGATGTTGTGGAAACCAAGAATATTGTGAAAGCTAATGGTGGAGCCGAAGCGGATGGTAAGAGTTTAGATCCGGAGTCTTTCGTGTCAATGAATTTCTGGGGCTTCCCTGGAAATCCACCGGAGTTTCTGAAAGTGTTGGAGGAAGGATTTGTAGAGTTCTTCAATAACACAGTTCCGAGTAATCCACTCAAGTCTGAGTACTTACTCCCGACAATCATCGGTGGCATGCTCAGGGAAGGATCATGCACGGTTAGAGCTCTTCCAACGAACGATACTTGGTACGGTATGACTTACAAGGAAGATGTGGCAGCAGTACAAGAAGCATTTGCTGAACTACTGAAAGAGGGAAAGTATAAAGAAGATTTGTTTTCGGATTTGTGACCTCCCACAACCCTTATGACCTAAATTCCTTCTCATCCCCTGTGTTTTCTTCTTTTCGTCCACACCTACTTTTATTTCTTTTATTTCTTTTTTTCTTGTGTGCCCTTTCCTTTTCTACCAGAAAAGCTTTTTCTGGCCGCCTTTTCTGCTTTTTTGGAAAAGTAGATGGATGGGGGGAGAAGAAGAAATAGAAGAAAAGAGAAAAAAGAAAAACACACCGGAAGGTGCGGAAAAAGCACCACAAAAAATAAAAGAAAAGAACCACAGAAGATGATGGGAAAGAAAAGAGAAGGAGAAGTGGAAGAGTAGTAAAAAAGAAAAAAGGAGAATTAACAATCCTCCATCATCTTCCATATCTGTTCTCTTACTTCTGGATGATTCCATAGCCATTGAGCCATTTTCTCATTGAGTGGAAAATACTTCTTTTCCTCATCGCCATACAGCAACCATTCCACACCTACTTCCAAGGCTTCTACTATATCCACAGCTCTTTTCTCGGTCAGATTACTTTCCCCATTTTCTATCAGGCACAATTGAGAATCGGATAGACCAACAAGATCTGATAACTCCTTCAGAGTGAGTCCTTTTTCCATTCTCATCTGCTTTAATCGGTTTCCAACCTGTTTCTTTTTCTCTTCCGGACTCACTACACTTACTGCTTCATCAATATCTATTTCTCCAGTGAAGAAAGAAGGATTGACGTGGAAGGTGCCACACACCTTAAGCAGAAACTCATCACTAAGTACAACCTTTCCAGCTTCTATTCTTGCCATCTGTGATGGGGAAATGTCGAGTGCTTTTGCAAAAGATGCTCTGGAAAGGCCGAGTTTATTTTTGAGTTCAACTATTTTCTTGTTCATGCTTTTCTCTCTTCTCTAGTCCAACTATCATAACACACCAAACCAAAAATAGAAGAAAAGAAGAACCAAAAATGGAAGAAGAGAAGAACCTAAAATAGAAGAAAAGAAGAAGCAAAAATAGAAGAAGAGAAGAACCAAAAATAGAAAAGAACAAACCACAGAAAACAAGAAAACACACCACACCAAACCAAGGTGTGGGAAGAAGAAAATAATGGTATGGGAAGGGTGTGATTTGTGTGGATATTGCTTTACAGTTAATTGATTTGAGAAATAAGCTTGGTATGTCCAGGACTTCATTTGCAAAGTCAATCGGAATAACAGAAACTCATATGAAGCGATTCGAGACTGGTGTAGCTGTCCCAAAAGAAAAACATATCAATACAATCTGTGAGAAATATCATATTAATCCCGCATATTTTACAGGAGAAATCGGTATTGATGAGGCTATAACTGAAATGCCAGAAGATGACAGGAAAAATGCCGGAAAGAGATTAAAACAGATTCGACTTGAGAGAGGAATGACAATAAAAGAATTCTCCTCCTTGATAAACATTTCATACACTCATTTATATATGGTTGAGACAGGAAATAATCCTTTAAGTGAAAAAATGGCAGGTGAAATTGCAGAAAAACTGCATATTGGTGTTGACTGGTTATTGTATGGAAACGAGAAAACCAAGGAATATCCTGTGAACGCGAAAATGGTGAAATGGCTCAAAGAACATCCTGAAAAAAGGATGATAATAGAACAGTGGATGGAAGAAGAAAAGAAATAAAAGGTGGAAAAGCCACCAAAATAAGAATAGAATAGAAGAGACCACCAGAAGCTGGTTGGTTGATAATGTCAAGGCAAGGGGGCAACCCCTGCTTTTTTTATTTCATCTTTTCCCAAATCCTCTCCCGTTCTTCAGGATGGGTTTTCAACCACTCTATCATTTTTCCATTTACCGGAAAATACTTCTTTTCCTGATCACCGTATAAAATCCAATCTACGCCAACTTCAAGAGCATCGGCTATCTTCCTGGCCTTGTCTTCCGTCAGCTTATTCTTTTCAGCCATGATATCAGATAGGCGGGTGGTGCTTATGCCGGACAGCAAGGATAATTCCTTATTCGTCTTTATTCCTCTCTCATTCATCATATCTCTGATACGTTCAACCCTCTGATGATTGTATCCGGAATAATCGACTGCATCCTCTAGTGTCATAGTACCTTTGAAATATTCCTTATCTACGTTAAAGGCCTGGCATATATCCTTTATATGGCTTTCTGTAAGTGTACCACCGTTTTCATACCAGTATATTGTGGTTGGTACTACTCCCAGCATCGCACTGAAATCTTTTATGGTAAGCGCTCAGTGTCAGTGCGGCTAGTTTGATACTTTTGAAAATGCCATAATCATGGAAAAC
>NZ_JBKEIS010000025.1:0-14735 GCF_046365365.1 Oribacterium sp. P9
GCAGACGCGCAGGATTTAGGTTCCTGTATCTCTGATGTGCGGGTTCAAGTCCCGTGAGCCGCAGTTGAGCAATCCAAATCCGAACCAGAAGCCGCTTTTTCAGCGGCTTCTTTAGCCTCGCCGAATGTAATGGTTTTTGTGCCGTCCTTGTAGTTAAAGGTTATCAGCATTTTATCGTCATACAGGAATATCGCGTTGATAAAGGTGTCAATCAGCATTTTGCGGTGACTCTGCTTGGTAACATCTAATTTGCGGAAACGATGCAGCCAAAATGTCATAAACTCCGCGCTGATTTTCGGGGGCTTGGACAACTGCTCGTTGGCAAGGCGGTTTTCCAATTCCTCTTTTGCCGCCTCTAATTCTTCAAGGCGTTCTTTGGTCGATTTTGTCAGAATACCTTGCTGAATAGCATTCAGCAGATTGCGGATCCCGGCATTGGTTTCCTGTAACTGCTGCTCATACAGGGGAATATTGGTGTTATCCTGTTCCTGCAAATCCATGAGCATTGAAACGATAGCCTCAATCGCGTCATCGTCCATAATCATTTCCATTGCTGCCGAGACAACTAAATCCTCAATCCAAACCTTTTTAACAGGCTTTTTGTGGCACTCTTTACGCTTCTTTTTCACCGAGACGCACTTGTAGTAGTGGTGGACGATCCCTGTACGGCTTGTGCCACTCTCGCCGCAGAGATACGCGCCGCAGTACCCACAAAACAGCTTGGTTGTCAGCAGATAATCGTCCTCTGCCTTGTGTCGGGCGGGGGCTTTCTTGTTTTTCGCCATTTTTGCTTGTACTCGTTCAAACAAGTCAAGCGGCACGATGGCGGGAATACCATCGGGGACAATAATCTCCCTGTACTGATATTCTCCGATATAACGGCGATTTTTCAATAGATGCTGTACGCTGTTGTAGGTCAAGGGATTACCGCGAGTGTTTTTCATGCCCTGTTCGTTGAGCCAATCGCGGATTTCTGTCATGGTCGCGCCCTTGTCATATCGCTTGAAAGCGTCCAAAATGTACGGTGCAGTTACAGGATCAATCTGAAAATGTTGGTCTGCGTCGATCTGATAGCCCATCGGCAGCGTACCGCCATTAAACATACATTTCAACGCATTATCGGTCATACCGCGTACAACCTTTTCGGAAAGGTCAACGGAATAGTATTCAGCGAAGCCCTCAAGCATGGATTCAAGGATAATACCCTCTGCGCCATCGGAAATAACCTCGGTAGCGGAAACAACCTTAACGCCGTTCTTCTTCAACTGCGCCTTGTATCGTGCGCTGTCATAGCGATTTCGGGCAAACCGGTCAAGTTTCCAAACGATAATCATATCAAACAGCTTTTTGCCGCTGTCCTTAATCATGTTCTGAAATTCTGGGCGGTTGTCGGTCTTTGCGGAAACTGCCCTGTCGATGTAGTGACGCAGAACGGTAATTCCATTCTTATCAGCAAACGCGGTACATTCGCGGAGCTGACCTTCTATGGATTCCTCGCGCTGATTATCAGAAGAATATCTCGCGTAAATTACTGCCGTCATGCTTTCACCGTCCCTAACATCTGTATCAAGGTTTGTTTCAACTGCTCATTCATGGGCGAATCAGGCTCAAAGCACATTTCTACAAACTTTGCCAATTCGGGATTATCCGCAACAGGCGGTTTCACTTGGTACAGTTTGCCCTGCGGCTCATCACAACGGCAAGTGATGTAGTCCATAGATACATCAAAATAATCCGCATATTTTATCAGCAATTCAATAGACGGTACAGACTGCCCATGCTCATATCGGTTAATACTCGGCTGCGTCACATTCAGCAACTCAGCCATTTTCTTTTGAGAGAACTTCATTCCCTCGCGCAGCGTTTTCAAACGCTCACCAACTGTATTCATCAAGCCACCTCCTGTTTTTACCTGAATATATTATACATTATCTGTATATTTGCAATGCCTAATTTGAATCTTTTCTGTGAACATTTCAGGTAGACGAAAATGCGTATTTTTTCGCAGAGTGCCTAACCGTTGTTTTGGTGTTGCTTTTCGGTGCGAAAATCATCAATAATTCAGCCTGTGTGCCGTTCTTTTTCCTCGTCCTATGTGCTACCCTTATATCTCTTTTTCTGTGAAAAGGGAGAAAGTCGGAGAGGAAAAAGAGGGTGAAGCGTAGGCTGTGGAAACGGTGCGTAAACCGCTTGCGGTTTTCCGCGGTTTCCATAGCCGCAGCGAGGGAGAAAAGGGAGAGGTGACTTTCTCTTTAAGGCGGCGTTAGCCGCTGCTCTTTTGCTCTCCCTTTTCTCCCTTACTGCTGCCGCATAAAGGATAAGCACCCCATAACCGTGGATCTGGAGTGGTCATCCATTATTCTTTCGAATTAGGAAAAGCCTCGGAAGAAATCGCATTTGTTGGAGTGCAAGGGTGAGTCTATAACCCAGGGAAGCTGTGCCAAAATGTTTACCATAGCGGGGCCTGTGATCGTTTATGGTGTCAGCACAAGCGTGATTTATGGCATAATTTTTGTGTTATTGCAGAGCTTTTAGAACATTTTTGCCCACTTCGTAATCGGCGAAGTGGGCGTTTTTTTGTATGTCTATTGTAACTCGTAAGGCAAAACAGAAGCAAAAAGGCTCTTGAACTCCATGAAATGGGGGAGAAAGTTTCTGAGGAAACCTTTATTTAGATGCTTATTCCAGTTTGATTAAGGTGCTTGTATGAAATCTTCTGCCTGCAAGGGATGATCGATAAAATGTGATATTATCACGGAACGACCACACAGCATCTGTTATGATACAGCCACAAATAAAAAGAAAGGCGGTCTAAATATGAGACTGAAAGATAAAGTTGCGATTATCACCGGCGGCAGCCGGGGCATCGGGTTTGCTACCGCGGACAAATTTCTGAAGGAAGGCGCTACCGTCGTCCTGACTGCAAGTTCTCAGACATCGGCTGACAAGGCTGTTGCTCAGCTACAGGAAAAATATCCAGAGGCAACCGTCGCGGGAATCAGCCCCAATCTGTCCAGCTTGGACTCTGTCCGAAATGCGTTCCGTGAAGCCACTGAAAAGTATGGCTGCGTGGATATTCTGGTGAACAATGCCGGCGTGTCTGAAAGCACCCCTTTTACCGAATATACCGAGGAGACCTTTGATAAGGTCATGAATCTGAATGTGAAAGGCGTGTTCAACGCCACACGGGCGGCCAGTGAGTGCATGGTAGCCCGGGGCAAGGGCGTTATTCTCTCCACGTCCTCTATGGTCAGTATTTCTGGCCAACCCAGCGGCTTTGCATATCCCGCGTCCAAGTTCGCAGTGAATGGCCTGACGGTATCCCTAGCCCGTGAGTTGGGTCCCAAGGGTATCCGGGTCAACGCGGTGGCTCCCGGCATCACGGAGACCGACATGATGAAGGCCGTACCCAAGGAAGTTATCGAGCCGATGATCAAGCAGATCCCTCTGCGCCGCCTGGGTCAGCCGGAGGATATTGCCAATGCATTTGTGTTCCTGGCATCTGACGAAGCATCCTATATCACGGGCGTTGTGCTCAGTGTAGACGGAATGGCAAGAACATAAAAAAGGAAACAGGGCAGCTGGAAACGGCTGCCCTATCTTCAAAATATGGAGGTATACACATGAAAAGAATCATTCCCATTTTGATGACTTTACTGCTTCTCTCTGGTTGTGCAACGCAATCCGCTGAAAAAACCTATCGACAGATTACTATGGAGGAAGCTATTACGATGATGGAGGAGGAAACCGGATACATCATCCTCGATGTTCGTACTGCTCAGGAATATAGCGAAAAGCATATTCCCGGTGCTATCAATATTGCCAACGAATCCATTGGCACAGAGGATATCTCTGAACTGCCGGATAAAAATCAGCTGATTCTGGTATACTGCCGCAGCGGTAATCGGAGTAAGCAGGCATCTGAAAAACTGGTGAAACTGGGCTACACCAATATCATTGAGATCGGCGGAATTAATAGTTGGCCCGGTGAAACAGTCACCGGCGATAAGTGATAAAATCACAGAACAAGGAACGACTACTGGATATAATAAAGCCATAAAAAAGAAAACAGGAGGACTTAAATATGTCTGCTATCAGTGTTAATAAAAACAATTTCAATCAAGAGGTTTTGAACTCGGACAAGCCCGTCCTGATGGATTTCTGGGCTCCCTGGTGTGGTCCTTGCCGCATGGTAGTTCCTCTGGTAGAGGAGATTGCCAAGGAGCGCTCCGATATCAAGGTTGTTAAAATTAATGTGGATGAGGAACAGGAACTGGCTATGCAGTTCGGTGTGATGAGCATACCCACTCTGGTGGTTATGAAGAACGGAAAGATTGTCAATCAAGTCACCGGTGCCAGACCTAAGGCTCAGATTCTCGCCATGCTGTAAGGAGGTGCAAAGATGAGATTCTTCGATTTCCTGAAAGGACCTGACATCAATCAGGGTGTCAAAGAATATAGCACTACGGATGGCGCAGTCCTGCTGGATGTTCGCACCCCCGACGAATACCGGCAGGGGCATATCCCCGGCAGTAAAAATGTTCCTTTGCAGTCCATTGACAAAGTGGCTGGCATGATTGACAATAAAGCTACCCCCATCTTTGTACACTGTCTCAGTGGTGCAAGAAGCCGCCAGGCAGCTGCTGTTTTGCAGCAGCTGGGTTATACCAATGTGAAAAACATAGGCGGAATTTCCGCTTATGCAGGAAAGGTGGAACGATAATATGAAAGTTGTCATTGTAGGCGGTGTGGCAGGCGGCGCTACCGCTGCCGCCCGTATTCGCAGACTGAATGAGCAGGCAGAAATCGTAGTTTTTGAGCGCTCGGGGTATATCTCCTACGCCAACTGCGGTCTGCCCTATTACATTGGTGGGGTCATTGAGGATCCCGAGGAGCTGACCCTCCAGACCCCGGAAAGCTTCTTCTCCCGGTTCCATGTAAACATGAAGGTGCACCATGAGGTCACGGCGATTCATCCTGAAGAAAAAACCGTTTCCGTGAAAAATCTGGAAACCGGTGAGGAGTTTGAGGAGAGCTATGACAAGCTGATTCTCTCTCCCGGTGCCAAGCCCACCCAGCCCCGGCTCCCCGGTGTGGGCCTCAACAAGCTGTTTACCCTGCGCACCGTGGAGGACACGTTCCGCATCAAGGATTACATCAGCGAAAACCATCCCAAGTCCGCTGTGCTGGCAGGTGGTGGCTTCATTGGATTGGAGCTGGCAGAAAACCTGCGAGAGCTGGGGATGGATGTCACCATTGTCCAGCGTCCAAAACAGCTTATGAATCCCTTTGATGCCGATATGGCTTCTTTCATCCATAATGAAATGCGCAAGCACGGTGTAAAGCTGGCACTTGGTCATACCGTAGAAGGGTTTGAGGAAAGGGACGGCGGCGTGGATGTGCTGCTGAAGGACGAGGCCCCCCTCCATGCCGACATGGTGGTGCTGGCAATCGGCGTTTCTCCGGACACCCAACTCGCTCAGGATGCGGGACTGGAGCTGGGCGTCAAGGGCAGTATCGTGGTCAATGACCGAATGGAAACCTCCATTTCCGACATCTATGCCGTGGGCGATGCGGTGCAGGTGAAGCACTTCGTCACCGGGCAGGATGCTCTGATCTCTTTGGCTGGCCCTGCCAATAAACAGGGACGAATCGCTGCGGACAACATCTGTGGCGGAGACAGCCATTATACCGGCTCCCAAGGCAGCAGTGTCATCAAGTTCTTCGGCATGACTGCCGCTACTACCGGCGTAAATGAGACCAACGCCAGAAAAACAGGGCTGGATGTTGATACGGTTATCCTGTCGCCCATGAGCCATGCAGGTTACTACCCCGGCGGGAAAGTCATGACAATGAAGGTGGTCTTTGAAAAGGCGACTTATCGCCTGCTGGGTGCGCAGATCGTAGGCTATGAAGGTGTGGATAAGCGCATTGATGTGCTGGCCACCGCTATCCGGGCAGGAATGAAAGCCACGGAACTGAAGGATCTGGATCTGGCCTACGCACCGCCTTATTCCTCTGCGAAAGACCCGGTAAATATGGCTGGCTTTATGGTTGAGAATATCGCAAACGGTGTTCTGAAACAATGGCATCTGGAAGATGCAGATCGTCTTCCTCGTGACGGAAGCGTAACTCTGTTGGACACCCGCACTGTGGAAGAATTCGCACACGGACACATTGACGGCTTCTTTAACATCCCGGTGGACGAGCTGCGGGAGCGGCTGGGTGAGCTGGACAAGCGTAAGCCTGTCTACGTCATCTGTCAGAGCGGTCTGCGCAGCTACATTGCCTGTCGTATCCTGGCCGGAAACGGCTTTGACTGCTATAACTTCTCCGGCGGCTTCCGGTTCTATGATGCTGTGACCAATGATCGCTGTCTCATTGAATCGGCTACGGCCTGCGGAATGGATCGAGCATAAAATCAGGACATCTGCTTGCAACTAATAGCAAGCAGATGTCCTTTTTGCTTAATCATTTTGCAATTGTTCCAGTCTGATTTTGTCTGTAATCTCCACTGTTCCACGAGTCAGTTTGACCATACCTTCGTTCTGGAAATAGCGAAGCATTCGGGTAACTACCTCACGGGCGGTACCCATGTGGCTCGCAATGGTTTCATGGGTAATCTTGAGGATATTTGTTCCCTCTAAGCTGCATTCCTCCAGCAGAAATCCTGCCAGCCTTTTATCAAAACTTTTCCACATGATCTGCTCCATGAGCCACATAACCTCAGAAAAACGGGTGGCCATAATTTCGTTGGTAAAATTAGCTACCACAGCAGACTCTTTCATAATGTGCTGATAAGTGTCAGCAGAAATAACCCACATCGTGGTATCCTTCTGCGCCTCAATGGTAATCTCAAACTGAATACTGTTCATCATACAGGAGGCGGAAAACAGGCAAATATCCCGATCAAACAAACGATAGAGGCTAATCTCTCGTCCTTCATCGGAAAGAATATAGGCACGAAGCTGTCCGCTTCTTACCAGCAGAAGACCAGTACACTCCACAGTTCCGTTGTGAATCACAGTCCCTTTGTCCACTTTTCGTAAAACTGCATTTCGCTCCAAAATCTGCTGCTGGGTCGGTGTCAGTTTGTTCCAAATTGGAAAAAAGGATGAAAAATCCATGGGTACACCTCCTTGAATACACATAGTATAAAAAAAATTTATAGCATATGTCAATAATTCCGTTGACATATAGGAAAAGGAGATGTACAATGGTCGTATAAATGGCATATGCCGCAAATAATGTGGAGGTGAATCTATGCCAAGACCGAGAAAATGCAGAAAAGTTTGTTGTTTGCCGGATAATGATGGTTTTGTTCCGGTTCGTGGCGGCGAGGAACTGACTCCCATTGTCCTGAATGTGGATGAGTATGAATCCATTCGCCTGATTGACCGTGAAGGTTTTTCTCAGGAGCAATGCGGAGAATATATGCGTATTGCCAGAACAACGGTTCAGCAGATTTATGCAGCTGCCCGCAAAAAACTGGCCGATGCGCTGGTTGAGGGACTTCCTCTGCGAATCGAGGGAGGGGATTTTACACTCTGCAGCGGAAACAGCGCAGCCTACGGGTGCAAAAATTGCTATCAGCAAAAAATCCATCCGATGCATGAAAAACCGAAAGGAGATAATATTATGAGAATTGCAGTCACTTATGAAAACGGAGAGATCTTTCAGCACTTCGGCCACACAGAGCAGTTCAAGGTCTACGACGTGGAAAATGGGAAGATCGTATCCTCAGAGGTGGTGGATACCAACGGCAGTGGCCACGGCGCGCTTGCAGGTGTTCTGAGCGCACTGCATGTGGACGCACTGATCTGCGGAGGCATTGGCGGCGGCGCCCAGGCGGCGCTGGCAGCGGCAGGCATCCAGCTGTATGGCGGTGTATCCGGCGACGCGGACCAGGCGGCAGAGGCGCTGGCTGCCGGAACGCTGGCCTATAACCCCAATGTGATGTGCAGCCACCACGGAGAGCACCACCACGAGGGCAACTGCGGTGATCATGGCTGCGGCCATCACTCCTGCGGCTGAAATAAGTGACAAAGTCACGGTATTTGTGCCGTGATTTGATAAAATATGGCTAAAGGAGGCGGTGAACCCTATGAAGCAATATGTTTGCAGTATTTGCGGCTATATTTATGACGAAGCTGCCGGTGGCAAGTGGGAAGATCTTCCTGTCGATTGGAAGTGTCCCCTGTGCGGTGCGGATAAATCCCAGTTCCGTGAGAACACCGAGCAAGCCAAGCCTGCTGCCGCGCTGGACAAGCCCCATGTGGAGAAGGAACTGTCCGCCATGGAAATGAGCATCATCTGCTCTAATCTGGCAAGAGGCTGCGAAAAGCAGTATCTGCCCCAGCAGGCGGAGGACTTCCGAAAGCTGGCAGAGTTCTTCCGGTCCAAGGCGGAACCGGTGCAGGAAGCCAGCACCGCAAAGTTGCTGGAGCTCATCGAAAACGATCTCTCGGTGGGTTATCCTTATGGCAACGCGGTATCCGCGGAAAAGCCAGATCGGGGTGCCCTGCGGTGTCAGGTCTGGAGCGAAAAAGTCACCCGGATGCTCCAATCCCTGCTGACACGCTACAAAACCGAAGGGGAAAAGATGCTGGAGAATACCGGCGTCTGGGTCTGCACGGTCTGCGGCTTTGTCTATGTGGGCAACGCGGCTCCGGATCTTTGTCCGGTATGCAAGGTGCCCAGCTGGAAATTTGAAAAAGTGGAAGGGAGGGCTTGATGATGGCTGAAAAATACGCGGTGAGAAATATTCGCCTGTGCACCAAGGACTGCCTGTGTCTCTATGTCTGTCCCAGCGGGGCCACGGATACAGAGAACAGCGTCATTGATCCAGAAAAGTGCATTGGATGCGGTGCCTGTGCCGAAGCATGTCCGTCCTCGGCCATTTCTATGGTTCCCAAGACCCTTCCTGCGCAGCAGCCCAAGGAGGACAAGGTAGTGGAAGCCCTGCGGGGTCTGGTACAGAGTAAGGCTCAAGCCGAGAGCATTGCTTCTCAGCTACCAGATGCCCTGAGCGTGGCCGTGGAAAAATCCTCCCGGCTGATGGCGGAGGACCTGTGCCGGGAAGCAGGCTTCATGCTCCCCCAGAGTGGCAACACCAAGGCGTTCCTGGAGCGTATCAAAGCATATCCCGGCATCCCGGCGGATGCGGTGGAATCCCTGTTACATACCATTCAATTCAATGAAAAAACGGAGGAAAAGAAAATGGAAAAGTGGAAATGCTCTGTCTGCGGCTATATTCATGAAGGCCCCATGACCCCTGATTTCAAGTGCCCTGTCTGCAAGCAGCCCGCCGACAAGTTTGTGAAGATCGAAGAGGCCGCCCCTGCGAAGAACCCCTATGCCGGTACCAAGACGGAGAAGAACCTGTGGGAAGCCTTTGCCGGTGAGAGTCAGGCCCGGAACAAGTACACCTACTTCGCCTCCGTCGCCAAGAAGGCCGGCTACGAGCAGATCGCCGCGCTGTTCCTGCACACCGCTGAGAACGAGAAGGAACACGCCAAGCTGTGGTTCAAGGCTCTGGGCGAGCTGGGCGATACTGCCGAGAACCTGCTCCATGCCGCTGAGGGCGAGAATGCCGAGTGGACGGATATGTATGACCGCATGGCCCGTGAGGCCGACGAGGAAGGCTTCCATGAGCTGGCCGAGCAGTTCCGTGGCGTTGCTGCCATTGAGAAGGCCCATGAGGAGCGCTACCGCAAGCTGCTGAGCAACGTGGAGGCTATGCAGGTATTTGAGAAGAGCGGCGTTACCATGTGGGAGTGCCGCAACTGCGGTCACCTGGTCGTTGGCACCAAGGCTCCCGAGGGTTGCCCTGTCTGCAAGCATCCTCAGGCATTCTTCGAAGTGCGTGCGGAAAATTACTAAGAATCAATTTGTTTATGAAATATGTATGTAAGGAGATTCTTGCAAATGAACGAAAAAGTACATGCGCTGATCAATCAACAGGTAAATAAGGAATTCTATTCCGCATACCTTTATCTCAATTTTTCAAACTATTTCGAGGAAGTCGGGCTTGACGGCTTTGCCAACTGGTATAAAATTCAGGCTCAGGAAGAGCGTGACCACGCCATGCTTTTCTATCAGTACCTGCAAAACGAAAACCAGAAGGTAACGCTTGAAGCCATTGACAAGCCTGATCTGAATGCAGCTTGCCATATGGATGTTTTGAAGGCAGGTCTTGAGCACGAAAAATATGTGACCTCGCTGATTAATGATATCTATAGTGAGGCTTACGAAGCAAGGGATTTCCGTACCATGCAGTTCCTCGATTGGTTTGTGAAAGAACAAGGTGAAGAAGAAACCAATGCAAATAATTTGATTTCCAAAATGGAACTCTTTGGCTCCGATCCCAAGAGCTTGTATATGCTCAATCAGGAATTGGCAGCACGAATTTACTCTGCTCCTTCTTTGGTTCTTTAATCACTATAGCCTATAGATGATGGAAGTATAAAAGGCAGTATGCCGCCTGTCGGTTTCCCGGCAGGCGGTTTTTTACAGGAGGATGCCTATAAGCCAGGGTAACGCCGGCTTTTTCGTATATATAGTCTATCGGCATAGAAAAACGCAGAGATGCTGCAGCAGCAAATTGCGGAACTTCGGGAGCGGTTTGCGGAGTGGACCCTACATCCTAATTGAAATATTCTTTGAGTGCGTGCGATAAAGTCCCCTCTTTCTGCATTGTTACGATAGAAGCGGATAAAAGGGGGAGGGTATGAACCGGAACAGAAACCGCATTGTGACCGTAGTGGTTTCGCTGGCCTGGCGGCAGTCATCCTGCTCCTATCCCGCAGCGGTATTTCTCCCGGCGGCGAAAGGCTAGAGGTCCTGAAAACCACAATACTGGAGGAGTGCAAGGCCGACGCCATTGTGGTGTGGGCTGGGAACAAAACGCTGGTCATCGACGCCGGAGAAGAGGAGGATGGTGAGGAAGTGGGCAAGTTTCTGGCCGATCAGGGTGTCCACACGCTCCAGACCAAGGATGGCAGCATCACCGTTCTCAGCGACGGTCTGACCTTGGAAGTGCGGCAGGATATAAACTAAGGAGGAAACGGCATGCCACAGTCTGTTTTTAACCGGTACGAGAAAAAGTACCTGATGCCGGAGAGGGTCTATCAGGAGCTTCGTGGACGGCTTTCGCCCTATATGCAGGTGGATTCCTACGGTCTACATACCATTTGTAACATCTACTACGACACCCCGGATGACCTTCTCATAGTCCACTTTGATGATGTAGCCATCAATCGCCATCTTGCGAAGATACGCTCCCATGTTCTTAGTACCGAGTTGCGCCATCTTCGCTTGAATCATTCTTTTCTCGTCATCTGAGACGAAGAAGAGAATCTGATTTGGTCTTGTTCTGTTTGCCATAGGCAATCGTCCTTTCGTAAAGATAGAGGGCTTGGGAGACATCCCAACAAGCATTTTCAAGATTAAGGGGAGGGTTTCCTTAATCGAAAATCGCCGTGTGTATATACACCGGCTGTGCTTGCTATTCTCTAAAATCTCATATCCGCAGATATACTGCGCTCTCGTCCTTAAAAAAGCCGAGGGCGCATTTTTTATCGAAATTTTCGCGTATCGGTGGACAAACGCCGAAAAAATGTCCGTTGAAAAGTAGGAGATATTTTTACTTTCAGACTTGATCTTCTCTGCTCAAATGTCCGTTGTAAAGTGAGGGGAATTGTGGCGTTCACGAAAATTTAATAAGTCGCATACCCCCTAAAATGGCACAAAAATGTCCGTTGTAGGGTGAAAGGAAAACTAAAAAATTTGCGGGGAGTACCCCCCAATGAGCTAAAAAATGTCCGTTGTAAATTGAAGGAAGTGTTTTTATGGCAGACCGAACAAGACCAATACGAATTGAGTTCTGCGTCACCGAACAGGAAAAGAAACTCATAGAGAGCAAGATGGCGCAACTTGGTACATGCAACATGGGCGCGTATCTCCGAAAGATGGCGATTGATGGCTACATTATAAAGGTGGACTACACCGAACAGAAAAAGCTCGCTGCTGCTGTCAGCCGCGCCGCTACGAACATCAACCATATTTGCCGCCGTATCAACAGCACAGGTCATTTCTACGCAGACGATATAGCCGATCTCAAAGAACAGCAAGCCGAGATTTGGTCGCTTCTGCGGGAAGTGCAGAAAAAAGAATTATAACCGCAAGGGGGATCACGATATGTCACGCATGAGTAAAAAGAGAAAACAGGAATGGTCGTTTTTTCTGAATGACCGCAACCGTATCACCTATAACGCGCTCTGCCGCAAGTGCGTCCATGAGTGCAAGCAGAGTTTCCACGCTATCGTTATCGAATGTCCGCGCTACTGCTCCAAACGCTCCAAAGATGGACACAACGCCGCACTTCCTCGTCCACCAACGGACAAGCCCCGGTGATGGACTATCCCGCGAAAGGAAGTGATGAATGATCTATTTCAAGAAAGATACCGCGCTCCCGCCATTCATACCATTACCACGATTTATGATTGCAAGCGAACATTCGATAAATGCAAAGCTGCTCTATGGGCTGCTGCTCAACCGCACCATGCTTTCGCAAAAATCGGGGTGGGTATCAGAGGTCGGAAATGTGTATGTCATTTACACGATAAAGCAGATGGCAGATGGCCTCAACCGAAGCGAAAAGACAGTAAAAACCGCGCTGAACGAGTTGGAAAATGCGGGGCTTATCACTCGCGTCCGTCAAGGTTGGAACAGGGCTAACCGCATATTCCTGCATCTGCCCGATGGGGTGCAGCTTTCTTCACCACCAGAGGGAAATATTTGCCCTATGGAAGTGCAGGAATCTTCACCTTGTATGGGGCAAAAATTGCCCACAAGTAATACAAAACAAGAATATATAAACTTGATTCAGACAGAAAGAGGAGAGATAGCCTGCCGCCGTTTCGGTGAATATCAAAATGTTTTTCTTTCTGACGATGAATTTACCTGGCTTCAAAATGCTTACACTGACAAATTCGAGGAATATATCAATCGTTTGTCGGCTTATATGGAAGCAAGCGGAAAGCATTACGCTAACCACTACGCCACGATCCGAAAGTGGCTCGATGAGGACAGAAAGCCGAAACCCGGAAATAGCTATGATTACGATTACACCTACGATGAAGGAGAGTGCCTATGAAAATTGATCCTATTTTGTCCGCCATCATTGATACCGCTGACGCTGCCAATGCTGCGCCTGATGATTACATCAATCTCGAAGATGGTCTGAAATTCTGCGGTAAGTGCCACACGCCGAAAGAGGCGTATTTTGCAGATAATCCCCCTTTTTGCGGCATTGACCGTCACCCCACCGAATGCAAATGTGCTGCCGAAGAAAAGCAGCAGCGCGAGGCAGAACGACACGAGTTTGAGCGCATGAGCCATATTAGCCTGTTACGCTCCGAGGCATTCAGAGATATTTCCGCTCTTCTCATTCTTGACGATTTGGGCGCGGAGAGAAATACAAGCTACGGCAAGGAGTGCGTTTTCGATGTAGTCAATCGTCGGCTGCTTTCGGGTAAGCCCATGATTATCACTACCAATATCACGCTGTCGGCTATGCAGAAAGCAACCGATCTCGATGATCGCCGTATTTATGACCGCATATTGGAAGTGTGTGTCCCGATCCTGTTCAACGGAGAAAACTTCCGCAAAGGCAACGCCGCTGAAAACCTCAAAAAAGCGGCTGAACTGCTAAAATTGCCTTTGTCCTGAATCCATCTGAATACATACGAAAGGAGTCGCTTATTGGGCAAAAAAAAGAAACTGATAAACCACACCACCATTCCGCAGCGAGAAATTGAGATCATAGCGCGGTGCATTTTCCCCGATATTCTCGCTTTCTATGAGAGCGAGGAAGGACAGCGGGAGTTTGCAGAGTGGAAAGCACAGCAGATAGAGAAAGCGAACAAAGTAAACGCGCCGCAAGACGCTGAATAACATAGAAGCAGGCAAGGCAGTTCACCGATAATGGGGGCTGCCTTGCCTGTTTTTCTAATTGCCGATTTTCTTCTTTCGCGGTCCTCGCGGTTTGGATTCGGGACGCTTGATAACGCCATTCGGAAAGTAGGTGTTTTCGTATCTGTCGAAATAAACAAATAATCCGAACCCGTCTCCCACAGGGAAGATTTGGTTCGGATTATATTGCTTTGGTGCAGTTTTAAAAATACCTCGAAAATACGTCATTCCCCGCGGAATTGCGTGCTTTCGAGGTGTTTTTTATGCTCTGAAAAGTTACGCGCAATAGCCTAAAAATTACACAGTTTCTAATGAAATTACACAGTAAATTACACAGTGAAATAGCATCATCAAATCAGTCCGGACAGCTTGGATATATAGGCTTCATTCGCAGCAGCTTCTTGTTTCTTTTTCGCATAGGAGTAAACCTTCTTCATGATCGGGCTTCCTGGCTTCCATCCGCCAAGCTTCTCGACATAATCGTCGGACATGATCTCGCGGGCCGTACTTGCGAAGAAGTGCCGGAACTTGTGAAGGGAGAAGTGCGGAAGGCCGAGGCGCTTCTGCAATCTGGTCAGATACATGTTGATGCTGTTCGGATGGCCGTCATGGACATAGCCCTGCGCTCTGATCAGATCGACCACATAGTCCGGTACGCGGATGGTGCGGACGGACTCGCGCGTCTTCGGTGTGTTTATCTGTATGTTGTAAACTAATAATACTAGTAATTGGAAATAAAAATCCCTGAAATTGGAAAAGGA
>NZ_JBKEIS010000026.1:0-13439 GCF_046365365.1 Oribacterium sp. P9
CGATAACCCATACGACATTCATGACGCAAAGTTGAGCAGTTCAGCGACAGCTCATGAGAGCAGCTCCGTGACAGCTCATGAAATCAGCAACACTCCGCACACTATAACGCCACCACCGCCCTGGTCCTGATCTTCACCGTAAAATAACTTATGAACCATCGAATATAACTATTTCCATCTTAATCTATACCTTTGCGTCACTCATCCGATGCCCGCTCTCTTCCGCGGGCACCGATAAACTGCTCCCACTTCGAGTTATGCCAATGCTGGCCCTTCATGAAGTCTTCTGGATTCTCCGGGCGGTTTACTTCCCTTCAAACACCTTACACACTTCCCTGTAGCTCTCCACGTCCCCGACGTCATACCGCTTCCCGGGCATCACAAACGCGTGCATCGGCACCTGCCGGCTCAGCCACGCCGCGAAGCTTCCCGGAGCGTCCGCGCCGCATCCCGCGGCCAATGCTTCCGGAATCCGCTTCACGTCCTCCCAGCGATAGAAATAAAACGGCGGCACAGCGAGATGCCCCTTCGGCACCTTCGGCTTCTCCTCATACGACGTAATGAAGCCCTGCTCATCCATCGTAATAATCGCCGTCTTCTGCTGTTTCTTCAGCTCCCGCTCCTCATGGCACATCACACACGACGTCCCCCGCGCCTTCGCGAACTCGATGAAGCGACACAGACTGAAATCCAGCACGTTATCGCCCGCCATCACGAACACATCCTCATCGACACCCGCCTGCTCCAGCGCAAACTGAATATCCTTCACCGCCCCGAGCCGCGTCTCGTTCGTGCTGGTCCCATCATCCACGACCGTGATCTTCTGCGCCTTCGTCTCGCCCCAGCGTACGAAATGCTCCGCAAACTTATGATTCGTCACCACGATAAACTCATCGATCTCCGGATCCGCCGCGAGATCATCCACCAGCCAGTCCAGAATCGCCTTCTCACCGACCTTCAGCAGCGGCTTCGGAAAATTCTCCGTCAGAGGATACAGTCTCGTCGCATACCCCGCCGCCAGAATCAAACACTTCATAATCGCTCTTCCCTTCTCAAATACCATTCATCCGGCCCGACATCCCGCCGAGTCGATCCCGCCCCGACACATCCATCGGCATCCGAGCCCAAGCCCCGACGCCTCCATCGGCCCCGAAGTCCTGCCCGAATCCACACGCCCGGGCGTCCGTCACACCAGCTTCACGCCATCCTCACTCTCGCACACATGCGCCTCGTACTTCCCGCTCAGTCCCGGAAACGCCCTCAGATACGCGTCCGTCACCGTCCGCTCGATCCTCTCCGCCTTCTCCGGATCGATCAGCGCCATACAGCAGCCCTTGAACCCGGCCCCCGAGAACCGCGCTCCATACACGCCATCCGTCTCCCGCAGGATCTCATACAACCGGATCAGCTCATCACATCCGCACTCATAGTTGTGGATGCTGCTCCAGCCACTCTCGAAGACCAGCTCGCCATAGCGGCCAATGTCTCCGTCCTCCCATGCGGTCGTTCCTTCTTCCACGCGCTGAAACTCTGAGTAGTAGTGCTCCGCCCGCTTCCGAAAGCTCTCCGGCAGCCGGTCCTTGTACGCCTCGAACACCTCCAGCGGCACATCCCGCAGCCGCGTATTCGCGAAGGTATCGTAGTCCATCCCCGCGTAACTCATCAGCGCATACGCCGCAGCCTTACACTCATCCTGACGCAGATTGTACTTCGAGTTCTTCAGCGAACGCTCGAGCCCCGAGAAGAAAATCCCGATCTTATACGGCTTCATCGCCGGATTCGTATCGATCAGCCGATACTGATCATCCCGCGTATCGAGATACAGCAGCCGATTCTCCCTGCACAGCACCTCACAGGACTGATCGAGCTTACCGCAGTTCACCCCAACGTACTTATTCTCCGCCGCCTTCGCCATCAGGATCAGCTCCATCGGCTCCAGCTGTATATGATTCACCCTGCACAGCGCCACGAGAAAGGCAATGATGACGGCCGCAGAGGAGGACAGCCCTCCGATCGGCAGCTCGCCCTCGATCACGGCGCTCATGCCCACCGAAAGCGTATGCTTCTCCGACAGCATCAGCGTCGCCCCGCGAAGATGATCCGCCCAGTCGCCCACCTTCTCCTGCTCGATCGAACGAATGTGGAACTGCGCACGCTTCGGAAAGTTCAGCGAACAGAGCTCGATGACACCGTTCTTCTTCGCACTGTACGCGATATGGATTCCCTTATCGATCGCGAGACCGTGGATCTTCCCGTACTGGTGGTCAATGTGGGCACCGAGCGGCGAGATTCTGTACGGACAGAATACCTCACCGTCAGGCAACTTGTGATATAACGACTCATAGGTTTCTAAATAATTCATTGGTTTTCAATTCCTTTTTCATCTGAAACGGACTATGGTTGCTGCTGTAATGAACTCTCCTCGATCAGTTTAAGTTATTAGCTTCGTCGCTATCATCTTTCTCCTATCAAGAATCTAGCAACCTTCCACTTCATCAAAAGTTCACTTATAAAGATAGAAACAACTAAAGCTACGATAAAATTGATGCTGGCATTTGTAAATGGAGACACCTTTCCATTCAATAACGAAATCGTAAAATACATAATCTGTTGATGGAACAGATAGATCGGCATCGTATACGGCATCAGGCCACTAATCAGCTTACTACTCTTCCACTCAAAATGACTGGCGAGCATCTGCAAGACACTTCACGCCATAACAGATCCTACAATATGTGACAGTAAACCCAGTATGATACCAGCGACTCTGACTATAACATGTCGACTATCCAGCGACCCGCTAATTGCGAAGATCAGTAAATCCAGCACGATCCACCATATCGGTGATACTTTGTCAGTAATTAATAATTCGTTCTTTTCTCTCTTATCTCGTATCCGCATGCCGATATAAAAGAAAAGTACATACTGACATGCATTCCAAATACAAAATATATTCGGAATAATTCTTCCTCCGATACTGCCTACACCGTAAAGCACTATACTGATGATCCACCCAATAGCAGGATTCTTCAGCATAATAGTTCGTATCGGCCAAACGATAGCAAACACACCAAATATCATCCATAGAAACCATAGCTGACTAGGATTGATGCAAAGAACGTACTTTTTCACGAGATAACTCATATCCCATCTAAAGTAGTATTCCGATACTGGGATGACCCACACAAGCGCCACGAACATATACGGCACCAGCAATCTTTTTACCTTGTTTTTTATAAACGGGATATACTCGCTATACCCCCCCCCTGTTTATTTTATAGGTAAAGATATATCCGGAAACTAATGCAAACGCATAGATATGAAATGAATTTAGCCACTCAAATAGCGCATTTAAGCCACGTGATGGCAATGCCGGATTATCTGTAAACCAATGTCCTGACCAGAATGCGCACGCATGTCCCAATATCACCAGCAACATCAGGATAGTTTTTACAAATCCACAATTTGATAATTCTCTTTCCATGCTCTCTCATATTACCTCGTAAAAATCGTCGTTACCTTTTTCAAAATCTTCATCGTATTCGTTCTGTAAAATGTCAGGTTAATCGCCGAAACAATTGCAATACTAACTGCAGCTACAATTGCCGCGTACAAAACCCATGCTGCATAGTTAATTGCTGACAATTGAATATTTTCAGTAATCACAATCATAAATAATAGCGTCAGAACGTCCACCGCTACCTGCTTAATAAAATTCTTAAATGGCCACTTGATGAGATTTTTTGAATCATATAGCGCCATCCATACGGTCTGATAGCCCATCGCAATTAACGTTCCGATCGTCACACCAATTAAGCCATAATGTTTCACCGCCAGAATCGAAATTATAATATTTAAAGCTGCTGCCACGATGTAATTGCTCTGGGTTTGTTTATAATGACCTGCAGCGAGAATCATAAGATTATATGGAAGCCTCAGGCAGTGTCCTGCATTCGCCATTACCAGTAAAAACGCAAAGAGCGGCTGCACATAATCAGCATCCAAAACTCCCTTTGTATATACTTGCACGAAAGGAACAATCGTAATAGCCGCCACACCAAACACGAAGATTGTGCCCGTATGGATCATCCATTCTGTCCATCCAAACAGATCCTTCAGTTCCTTTTCTTCTCCGTTCGCCCACAGTTCTCCCATCAGGGACTGAATGCCATTCGTCATAGAGAGAAACAGCTGCTTAACGCCTTTGACCACCAGAAAATAGACTGAGTAAATTGAAACCGCCGAAAGTGATGCAAACATCGTCAGCACAACAATATCTGTACCGTCGAGAATCACTGCTGCAACATGCTGTGCAATTCCGTTCCACTTCTGTTTGATCGGTTCTTCTGTATAGGTGATCTTACGATTGATGTGATAATGTCTTCGAACATAAAGATAAATCACAAACGGCTGAAGCAGGTAAATCAAGGAAGTTGTCAGCTTTACCATCTGAATTCCGCAGTCAAGCTTAATTAGTATAAAACACGCGACCGTATTCAAAATGATCGCCACCGTCTGCGCATTATACTGTACGTATCCATGCTGATCTGCTGTCAGAAGCAGTCGGTTCACAATACCGAAATAGTACTGAGCGAAAGAACTTATGGATATCACTATAATTAATGTTGCCGTATAGACATGTCCGTACTGCTGTTTCGCAAACATCGGATAAAAGATGACTAGGAAAACAACATAGACAAGCAATATCCTTGCGATCGTCCGAAAAAAACGATTCGCCGACTTGATGACTCTGCTCACCTGATCCTCATCATGCTCCGCCAGTGGCTTATACAGCGATGATTGAACCACCGCACCGACGCCAAGCTCCAGGAAGGAGATGATACCCAGAAACTGCGTGATCGAATTGACTAGACCATTCACATCCGAACCAAAAGCCGTCAAAATAAGCCGCGGTAGAATAAATCCGCAGATTATAGTCGTCACCTGAAAAAGTAACGAAGAAAATGTATTATAGGCTAAGCGCCTTTTTCTACCATCTATTTGCACCAACGTAATTCCTCTTCTTTCTAAGGTTTCGGAAATAGACCTAATCGTATTTAAGATAGTTCTGCAAATTGCGTCATCATGCTTGCCGCACTTAATGCAAATGATTTTGACTCTTTCGAAAATGAATATTCCCCCAGCATAACTGTATAAGTGGTATTACTATAAACATCTCCGAAAATAGCCTCATACAGCCTCTTGCAGCATTCTTTTTTGGATATGACTGTTTTACCATCTTCCTTCTGAAATGATTCACTAGGATTGATCAGATATGGTAAAATTACATTAACTTTATCAGCCATCAATAGTTCTTCTAATGGTCCACTGTCCTGTCCGTTTATAAAAGCATTATACTTTGTAACATTCGTCATTTTTAGTCCAAGTAACAGTGGCACTATAAAAACCATGATAAATGTTTCACCTTTTCCCTTTGGAAATGGTAATCTATTCCTTGTGTCTGCTCGAAGTATCTCATATGCAGCTTTTTTAGCTTGAGTAGACAACCTTGTTATTTCACGCAATTTGAGATCATACATCTTTATCACTTGTTTGATCACAATATCAAAACTATGTGATTCTATCCCTAAATTCAGACAGAACCGGCTTGTATCCGCTTCTGGCAGATCAATTCTTAATTCAAAGAACCTATCCAAATACCTATTTGCATCAAATTCATTGCCATAATAGTGCCGTATCGTATGTTGTAACTGCTCTAAGTTAACAGAAAATACAAACGTGATTCTTTCATCATTAATATAGTGTTTAATTTGTTCGAGTAATTGAACTGTATATGACGGTTTACATCGATCCAGCTCATCAATAAAAATAATCAGGCGATTTCCTCTTTCGCACAGGAGGCCTGTGATAAAGTTCTCTATCTCTTCCTCTATACTCTTTTCTTCTTTAAATTTTGTAAATATGTCTTCAGATTTAAAAGCTTTAATGATTCCACTTATATTACGCCCTGTAATGGCTTCTGCAATCGATCCCGCTTTTTCCGCCACGCTCTTATCAGTCAACGAAAACTCAATACTAAACTGCTTCGTGATTTCGTAGATTAACGATAATATAGGCTCTGCATCATTATCATATTTCCATGCATCAAAATATATAGCGACACTATGATTTGGAGCTTTTTCTTCTTCACTAAATGGAATACTACTTATCACCTTCGTTCGCTTCTCTTCGTCCATGTCACTAGACTCGTTTAGTACATTAATAACAATCTGCGTCTGACGAACAAAAAAAGTTTTTCCGCTCCCCCATTTTCCATCGATTGCAATTGACCTGAATCCATTTTCAGACTGGAGGAGTCTATAAAAATACCTAATGGCATTATTCCTATTAATAATGTTGTCACACAGGCAATCAATCAGATTTTCTTCAGTTGGTAGTAATTCCATTGTATTCATCACGATACCTTCTCAAATTTCTCTGGTATTTTCAGTGTTTCTATCGCTCTATTATCATCACTGGCACAAAATGTGATTTTGATGCTCTCTCCGTCATCAAGTAATTCTACTTTTTTCTTAACTCTATCGTAGTCCATGATTCGTGCGCTGATGAATGATCTCAAAACTCTGAATTCCAGTTCAACACCGAACAGCTCTACATGATCGACCCAGACAAACGAAAGATTATGTACTTCTGTATTTTCCAACGATTTCAATTCTTCTCGGAAATGCTGTGTTGTAATACCTGTAAATGTCGCCTGCGTCCACGTTCCTTCAATCTGATCTTTTCGTATCAAGTCCGAGATACGTACGATCTTATCAAAATCTGCGATACTAACCCCGCCTTCAGACGGAAATTTCACATCAAAAAAATCTTCTATCGTACACACCCGTTCCAAGTAATCAATTTCTTCATCAACGGACGCAAAACCCGTATGCAGCTCAAAATCGTTGATGTATCCCGCAAGAAAATCTTCACCCTCATCCAGCAGATAGATATGAAGATCTTTCTCTTTAGAAAGAGTATTCATGAACTTTACATATTTTAGTCGATCCTTATTACTTCCTTTTTCAATTTTAATATTAAAATCTGGTTGACTAGGCTTATTCGGATTAATGCGTATTTCAAAATAGAGATAACCATTCTGTTCTTTATTACCGATGACATAGGTACCATCATCCTCTATTTCCTGAGTTCGCAGGAGAACATAATCGAAGAATACCTCTGTGCCAACCTTTATCGAACACGGAAATGCCGGCGGAAAAGCAGGTGGTTTTGCAATCATAGTCTTTCCAGCAAGTCCTGCAACATCATCCTGAAACGGATCTGGTTTTTCTCCTAAATATTTTTTTACCATCTTCACTTCCATGATCATCGGAAGCTGATGTCTATAAGCATAGACTAACGGATTACCATTTGGATCATTGTAATATTCATTACCAAATCGTACAGCACCAGTGAACGTCATAGAAGGAGGAAATCGTTTCGCAGCTTCGGGTGTTACCGGTGCGCTAATCAGATTTCCATGCGCATAATCAATTTTAAAATCTGGATAATATGGGTGTTTAACAGATATATAATCAAGGAATTTATTCAATTTCCTTCCTATATCATTTATTCTCCCTTCCTCAGCATACTTCTCAGCTTCATCTAACGAGAATAATGATCTGCTTTCTGTAATCTTATCTAAAATCAGATTCGTTTTATCGTTAATCGTCGCAACTGTAGTATTTGTGGACTCATTCACTACTTCTGTCACTGCTTCTACTGCTTCAGAAGCAATAATATAGTCCTTCATAGAACACTGTTTATGGTAAAAATCTCGGATGATATCCAAACTGATAGCGATCACATCTGCGACTTTTTGCTTCCGCTCTGGTGTATCTGCACCAGAATAAGTAATCGCACGATCAATTATCATCTTTCGGGCGTCTCCACGCATTTTACTGTTCGGCGAGAACACGCGGGTTGATACATCTTTGAGAAGATGATGGCTTATATAATCTATCAGTCCCTGGAAATCAATTTCCTCCGCCAGTGAACACATATCAGCGTACTTACGCTGACTTTCAATAAAGGTAGTCAAATCAGCACGAAGTTTATGTTCTTCTATTTTTCTTTCGCCACAGTTCTTTGCCACATCAAGCCCAAGCTCTGCTACATACTCTGCAATTGTTCCAAGCATCGTGCTGCTCCTTTCCATTAATCAGATTAATATGTTGATTTTACAACGACTTTATATTTTGTATTACATTCTGTCATTTAAATACTGCTATAGTACCTCGTTGGTTCCTGATACTTTATCTAGTTTTAACCACATTTTATTAATCTATGGTAATATTAAATATAACTATACTGTATGCTGCAGTTTATCTACTATTTTTTAAGAAAGGAAAAACGTCATGAATTCAAGTTCTGAATCCGCCCTCGTAACTCAGTGCACTTCCCACGCCCTTACCCGTTCTCTGCAGCCTGTTCTTCTCTTCATTCTGGTTATTTTCCTTGCTATGGTGTCCTCGCGTTCCGCGATGGCTGCGGAGCCTCCAAACTCTGCTCATCCTCCTAGTCGTACTGTGTCCGCATCTCCGGCGCTTCGTACATCCCGCACCCGAAACGCACACCGTCCTCAGTCCGATACCGGCTGGTACTATGCTGACGACTCGCGTCACTGGTACTACCAGGTCCCGACACAATCTACTTCTCTGCTCACAGCAGCACCTCCATCCGCGTCACCTCCTGACGCACAGGATTCATCATCCCTACTTCTAAAAACCGGCTGGCACCATGACGTCGACGGCTTCACCTACTACTTCGATCCGTCCGACGGCCATATGCTCGCGGGCATCCACACGATCGACGGCATAGAGTACAGCTTTCTTCCGGAGCGCGACCGCGGCAACTATCATCAGGATAGCCTCGGTGCCTGGTTCTACCGCGCCAACGGCCTCGCGCCTTACGGCTCTCTTCTTTTTTCTCGCTCCCGCAGCGACCGTCACGCTACGCCGACCGCCACTCGTCCGGCCGATACAGATCGCGATCACGAGCTTATCGACTCGGAGGATCTCGTCACCGATCGGATTACGATCCCGCCGAAGGCCTCTCCGTCTGAACTAATTCGCGACGACGACCCGGATACCGGCACGACCGCCACTCCATCTGAGCTTCCGCGTGAGGACGATTCCACATCCACGCCTTCTGAACTTCCACGCGAGGATGATTCACCGGCCACGCCTTCCGAGCCACCACGCTCCGGAGACACACCTCCGGCAGCCCCAGACCCAGACTCCACGGATCCATCCGAAACACCGGATCTGCCATCCCTGCCAGAGACTCCCGATCCAGAAACACCGGATCCGACAGCGCCACCTTCCGACGACCGTAATCACGCCCACACGACGGATCCTGCTGTTCATTGTATCGCGACCGATGACTGGTCGACAATCCTCTCAAACCGTGACGCCTATGCTGACTGCATCGAGCATCACTGCACCGCTCTTCTGTGCCTGAGCGGTCCACCAGTTTCCTGGCCGCTTCCGTCGACTGACACCACGACGCAGGACTATCCGCTCTACGTCTCGCTCGTCGACGCCAACGATGGCCAGCTCACCTTCGCGCAGGCCTACGCCATCCCGGAGTTGAGTGCTGTCCCGATGTATGTCGGTACCAGTCTTCATGATTCTGAATCTACACCGACTTACAAACAGTCGAACATAGGCGGTCTCTGCGATACCTGGCTGTTCCGTACACTGGTCGGCACTGGAACGAACTCACCGTTCAAGTTTTATCTCAAAGACGGGGACGGCACATACTCACAGCACGAGTTCACCTATCCAGGCTATCAGATTCGCATACCAGACGCTAACGAAAACCATGGTACTGAGTTACTCCCACTTCAGTCGACGAAGAGATATATAAGTCGAGGCTACCAGGCTGAAACTCCTCGTATTGAACGTAATCGTTATACGACTTACCTGTCCGACGAACGAAAGATAGAATCAACTCTGCCTCAGCTGTTCACCAAAGGAAAGATGAAGTCTTCACAGCTGTGGTTCCCGTCAACGCAGGAACTCGCAGAATATACCATCGTGAAGAATGAATGCGCAGATGAGTCGACATCCAGTACCAGCCAAACCACTACCGGCAGTTCCAGCAGTTATATCCCGCAGGATGCCAATGGTGATCCGCTTCTCAGCATCTATCTTAAGTCCGAACGCCATATACCGGCCCTCGCCGATAGCTGGCGCAGCGACGAATCCTACTGGCTCCGAAGCACACCATCCGCGTACCTCAGCGATGAAACCTACGCCGAACAGGGCATGGCCAATGAAGTCACACGCGACGAGTACTTCCTCCAAGCCGACAGAGCTGGAAACATACGCGCCGCACACTACGACGATACTGCTGCCGTGCGACTAATCTTTACCATCAAGTAGCTCTAGCATTATTATTTGTTTTTTCTAACTATATCCAGACCAAACCATACAAAACTACTCCATCCGCCGTGGCACATAGGCACTGCAGTGTCACGGCGGGATTATAGTAAACACACTTTCGTTAAGAATTCTCCAAACGCGTGTATTATATTCTCCGCGTATTTAAGCAGAGTAAAATAGTTCCATAATGCGAAATCCGTAGTGTAGTAAAATGATCCACTATTTCCCTTATTAAAAGACTTATTGTCTTATCAACTGGAGCAATTCATCATAATCAATCAGTTTAATTCTACCATTTAGTTGTTTTACCTCTTCCTTCGCGTCACGTGTAAAGTATGATGTCGTGACGATAACGCCTTTATCAACACATTCTTTTTGTAAAACCGAAAATAGTTCTCTAACTACATTTACACCTACCGGTCTCCTTGGATTATATCGCTTACATTCAAAGTAAGTTGTATATAGAACTCCTCCCATCTCGAAATCTGCGACAATGTCTTTATGAATATTACGGTTCAAATGTACCCCTGTTCCGAAGGAACGGATACCGACAGTCCGGCACTATGATACCGTGAGTCCGGAACAGGGATACCACATTTGCTACATGCGAGTTTACTCGCTTAATGCCGGATCCAACCCGTATACTTCACGCATGGATCTGTAATTCGCTGGATCCGTCGGGATGATGTTGATCTTGTAAGCATCATGCTTGATGCGATCCAGGATCGCTTCCGCGAGCGGACTGTCATCGCCTCCCAGTTGATCGAACCAGCCATTGCAATCATACTGAGAACAAAAGATGGTTGACGACTTCTTGCGTCTCCTATGTAGGAGTTCCAGTATTGTTAACTTTGCAAAAAAGTTACACTAAAAACCTCTAGGGCTTCAAAAACGTCATGACTTCATCCAGACTTTTGCCACTTTGCAGGTAGGCTTCCATGATCTCCTCGGATTCGATCTGACGCTTCTGCTCCTGTAGATCTTTGAGTTTGTCTGCGAGCTTGTTGTATCGGTCTTGAATCTTGGTCATTTCAGCTTCTGTTTTGCTGATTTCCGATTCAATTGTTGCTGTCGATTTCTTCCGCGCCATTGTCACTTTCCTCCGTATTCATTAGAGATTTGCTTGAAGCCAGAAGCTTACTGATTTCATTAGCACTATCAAGGATGCTGTCCTCGTCGAGCCCAAACGAACTTAGGATTTTTTTCTGTGTTCTGGTAACGGCGTGGTCGAGTTTATATATACCGCCATTTCTGCGGACCATTTCGATTTTTTCAAGCTCTCGAATCGCTGCAGGAACTGTCAGGTACTTATACCTCGACTCCATCTTTATCACCTGCTCTTTCAGCAGATTATAGATCCGGTTGCGCACGATAAGGGCAATGAATTCAATAAAAATTCTTGAGGAGGTGCTCTGCGCAGAGGGCGTCCGTTCGCTTCTTGCTCCGATAAAAGTTTTGTCAGACCGGAACAGCTTTTCGGAAATCTCCCTGCCCTTATACTGGATGAGGGCCTGTGCAGCGGTCATCTTTTCAGAAGTTATGATACAGAAGTAGCCGCAGAGCTTCAGCTCCCTTTCAATAACTTCGGATTTTTCCTCTGCACCCTGGAAAATCCCTTTTCTGTCATAGTGCAGATGGAAGTAGGTCTGATAGGTTTTGCCAAACTTTTCATCCCTTCCTACACGTCGTTCAAGGAACTGACGCATTTTTTCAATCATCTGTTCCAGACGCTCCCTTTCGGCAGCCTGTCTGGACGGACTGTAATAAATGTGGAAATACCGGTCCCTGGTGTCATCCTCAAAAAGACGGGATTTCACAGTGGTTCCGTATTCCCTGTATGCGCGGATCAGGTCAGACCGGTTGGTTTCAAATGATCCCTGCACTTCAAGAACCAGTGAGGATACAAGCGCCTTTCGGCCCTTGCACATGATAATGAATGTATATCCATTCCTATCGATGTACTGGATATTTTCTTTGCTAAAGTATCCACGGTCCAGGATGAAACCGATCTTCTCGTATCCGTAATCGATCACCTTATCGACCATGAAGGTGAACTCAGAAACATCAGTGACCGATCCAGGATACTCTTCATAGAAGAGTGGGACCCGGTTGGTCTTGTCCATCGCTATGGAAAGGTTGAATACCGGCAGGCCTTTGTCATCCTTAGCTTTGCCGAATTCAACGATATCAACTTCTCCGGCCTGACTATTCTTGTTTGTGGAATCATAGGAAATGTAGATCCTTTCCTTATGATTCCGGTTCCGATTCCAGTCATCCAGGAAGTTGATACACTGATCTTTCGTGATGGAATTCAGGAATCTGCTGACCTTGGAATCGCTGTAGATCTTCATCTTATCCGAGAAAAGCGGATGGGTGAAGGCGTAATCAGGATAGTACTGACCAGCATTCTCTTCATCAATGATCAGGTATGCCACAAGATCAAGGAGAAGACCGGTATCTTTTCCGAACCGCTTCTGCAGCATAGGCCAAAGCTTGTACTCATCAATCGCCTTTTGAACGATGATACATGCCCCGATCTTAAGACAGCAGCTTCGGTAGGCATACGGAAGCTCCTCTGGAATCTCTGCATCCGGGAAGTAGAGTTGAAACTTCTCGTTAGGATACATGAGAGTTTCATCCGTAGCGGACTGCTTCCCGACAATGGAGCGTTGCGGTATGGAATAACGTTTGTCTTTGTTATACTCGCTTCCGTATTGATAGAGTACATAGACATTTTCACCTTTTCTTTTGGTGATGATTTTGCCTTTTACAACCGGAATTTTAACCGTCGTATTGAGATACATGGCATCCTTTTATTTAGTGTAACTGTTACACTAAATATATCAGGATTTCTGTATCAATTCAAGCCTACAAATGGCGGAATTACGTGGCTTTTGAAGTTTTTTATGCTCGAGTAGAACATTTAGTGGAACTCGCCTGCAAAGTTAACATTCATGTATATTTGAAAGATAGTAAGCGCTCAGTTGTATATGCCGCTTCCTGAGATCACACTGCACGGTTATTTAGTGCACGGCTTCCGCCCGCTCA
>NZ_JBKEIS010000027.1:0-12657 GCF_046365365.1 Oribacterium sp. P9
GTTCAGAAACGGAATGCGGCCGTTTTGCTTCGCAAACCCGGCCGATTAGCTTCGCAATATGCATTCTGAACTCCCATGTTAGAATCGGGGCATATTAAAGACTTCCCAGGAACCAGTCAACTTGACGGTTCGTACTTTAATCTCCCCAAGGAAACTATACAGAGAGGAGTGACGAAATGGCGCAAAAGGATGCATCTCAGAAGATCCTTGAATCCTACAATGATGTGTTTTCAGACATCGTAAATGTACTTTTATTTAAAGGCAGGAAGGTGCTGTCGGAGGAGGAGCTGGAGGACCAGGCTCCACGGTCGTATTACAAGGCGGATGGTAAGATCCACGAGATCGAGCGGGATGTCGCAAAGAGATGGAAGAACGGAAACATACGGGTCGCCTGCATTGGCTTCGAAAACCAGACCGCGAGTGATCCGGATATGCCGCTTCGCGTGATAGGCTATGATGGTGCGGAGTATCGGGCGCAGCTTTTGAACAAACAGGCGGTACATTATCCGGTCGTGACGCTGGTGCTTTACTTCGGGCATAAACAGAGGTGGAGCGGACCGTTAAAGCTGAAGGATAGGCTGGATATCCCGAAGGAATTAGATAAGTATGTGAATGATTATGAAATTCACGTATTTGAGATTGCGTTTATGGATCAGAAGGAGGTAGACTTATTTCAGAGCGATTTCCGGGTCGTGGCGGACTATTTCGTGCAGAAGCAGGAGAATGGAGATTACGAGCCGAAACCACAGGATTTGAAGCACGTGCAGGAAACGCTACAGCTGCTTAGTGTCATGACAAATGACCATCGGTTTGAAGATGTTTATAATGAAGCATCAGATGCTCAGAAGGGAGAGATGCGAAATATGTGTGAGATTCTGGATAAGATTGAGAACAGAGGAATAGAGAAAGGCAAAGCTGAAGGTAATGCAGAAGGAAAGAGCCAGATGGCGGATCTAATGAAACGTCTGCTTGCGGAGAATCGCATCGAGGATGCGAAGCGTGCGGCGGAGGATCCGGCATATTGCGACGAGCTGATGAAGCAGTATGGGATTGGCTGAGAGAGACTGATTCGTGATAAGACGGATTCCCTTATATGATCAAATATGACATAGAATAAAACGAAGCGACGAGAATGGATTCGCAGTGAATCAGTCTCGTCGCTTATGCTTTATCTACAAGAAGTTTTTGCTGTTTGGATGCGTGATGATGTGAAGACGGAGGCATTGGCTATCGTCAATCATTAATCATAACCATTACACATATGGTGTACATGCAGAAATTCATTATCTCTTTCGTTGTTTTCGCAGTAATCTTATATCTGTAACGGCTGTGTTTATTTCGGCGGGAGGAGATATGAAACGATTTAAGACTGTAGTTACGATGTTGATTATGGCGGTTTTGGCAAATGTCACGGCATTCGCAGGTGCTTGGGTACAGAATGCGCAGGGGTGGTGGTATAACAATGGAAATGGTACCTGGCCTGCAAATACCTGGCAGTGGATTGATGGGAATAATGATGGCGTGGCAGAGTGCTATTATTTCGATCCGAGCGGATACTGCCTTATGAATACATCTACACTGGATGGGTATCAGGTAAATGCTGCGGGTGCATGGACGATCAACGGAGTTGTGCAGGCGAAGACGGTTGGTGCGACAATGAACGCAAACTCTGGTCAACAGTCCGTTCAGTCTGATGTATTTCATGAAGAAGTGGTGAAAGCATATAAGACTTACATGCTTCAGAAGGACACAGACAGATATAATCCGATCCGATATTCGCTTGTTTATCTGGATGGCGATAGTGTTCCAGAATTGATTTTTACAGATGGCTCCTACCATTACAAAGGAGTTACTATCTGCACATATCAAAATGGAACGGTATGCCCTATCACGATGGGGAATCTGGACGAATTTGGAGCGAATGGATCAATTATTTACTACCCTGGAACCGGATATTTTGAGTCTGAAGATGGACATATGGGATATGCGGAAAATATTCTATATCTCATGCAAGGGGTAACAGCTAAGGAGGTATGCTATATGAACTATATTGTAGATACTGATGCTGCAAGTACCGCTACCACAGAATATGATGAGTTCCGAATCAATGGAGTCAATACGACACGGACCAATGCGGAAAATATAAGAAATCAGTTGGTGAGCGCGTTGACGCCAGCCGTTTTCCGGTATGATGATGCGACTAAATTGCAGTAGTTGCTAGGGTAAAGGGATGGGTAGCCGCAATAGGAGGGATATTGTGGGTAGGCCCTGAGATGTGATAAAAAATAGCAGAACACCAAAAGCGAGGAAAAGCGACGAGATTGATTCTCTGTGGATCAGTCTCGCCGCTTTTGCTTTATCTGCAAGAAATGCTGGCTGATTGGGGCGTGATGAGGTGAAGACGGAGGCATTGGCCTGCGGGAAGTAAGCGGCTTCGATGGCGGTTACTGGCATTTAGCTATATTCATGAACGATATTTCAGCGATTACGCGCATTGATTGTGGGTATGCGGACGCGTAAAATTATTCTCGGTGATTGCTGTTGTGATGCTAGATCAGCTGTCATGGTTATATATTCATACATCAAAGAAATCGAGGATAGAATGCATATTAAGCGTAGTAAGAAGGGCTTTACCCTTGCGGAGCTTCTAATCGTGGTTGCCATCATTGGAGTACTGGTAGCGATATCGATACCGATTTTCAGCGGGCAGCTGGAGAAGGCGCGGGAAGCGACCGATGCGGCGAATATACGGTCGCAGTATGCGGAAGTGCTTACGGACGCCATGATGGGCGGCAGCGTTAATAAGAATCATGCGGATTATGCGCCGGTTCAGTTACGGCAGCAGAAGGATGAGTGGCAGAGCGGCGGGCTGAAAGCAAGTCTGGAAGGTGTTTTCGGAAAGGTCGCAGGAACAGGACCGAAGGCAGCAGGACAGGCATGGGTAGAATTTGATGCTGCGAGGAATGTTGCAGTGTTGCACTATGATGACGGAAGTGGAAGCAGCGGAAGCGGAAGTGCAGGAAGCGGAGCGGAAGGCGGTGAGGGAACCGTGGCACCGGCATCGACAAAGCCTATAGAACCGACGAGTCCGACAGAACCGGAGACAACACCAACGAAGCCTACAGAGCCGGAGACACAGGCACCGACGCAACCGGAGACGGAAGAAACAAAAGAAGAAAATACGAGTGGTGTTACGCCGTCTGGCACATCGCCATTTGGTGGCCCCGCTTATGACTGGAATCAAGACATTAAAAAACAATCGCAATACACAATTGAACCACATAAAGTGTACATTTGGAATGGTAATATCTATATAGGAAATAGATCTGAACATATGGATCAGTGGCGACTGGATAATTTTAATCCAGATAATTGTGCTGATTATTACTACATCACTAAATATACTGGAAAGACGATTGATATTTCGGTTTTTACGTCAGCAAATCAAGATATAAAAACGCCAGTAACTAGAGGTGATGTGTGTCAAGTCGGAAACGATTATTATATATTTAAAGATGGTGGAAATGCTAGTAATGGACCTCTTAAGGAAAGTAACAGATGGATGAAAATAGATAAAGAAATATGAAAAGCTATGCCATGAGGTGATGACGTAGGCATTGGCCGCTGGATGGGTAGTAGGAGCGGACGGATGCTCCTGGATTAAGAAATTCTTTATGAGGCTGACTCCATAAAGAGTACAGGGTGAGTATGGAAATAGTACTGCAGAATAAGTGGATATGGGTGTTTATCGCACTGCTGATTTTCGAGGAAGTGCTTCGGCGCCTGACACCGAAGATCAAGGGTGCATCCGGTGAGGCGATGGTCAGCTGGGTGCTGTCGCATCTGCCGAAGGAGCAGTATACGGTGATTCATAATGTGATGTTGCAGACGGAGCGCGGAACTTCGCAGGTGGATCATGTCGTGGTATCGGTATATGGCATTTTCGTGATCGAGGTGAAGAATTATACGGGCTGGATTTCGGGAGCGGAAAACAGCAGTCAGTGGACGCAGACGATATATAAGACGAAGAATCGGTTCATGAATCCGATTCATCAGAACTATGGGCATGTGAAGGCCATCGAAGCACTGCTGCAGGATCCGTGGATTCCAATTTATCCGATCGTGACGTTTCCTGGGGATGTGAAGCTGAAGGTGAGCGTGCAGAATGCGAAGGTCGTGAAATACGGATATCTGAATGATGCGATCAAGGCGCTGTCGACTGAAAAGGTGATGGATGAGGCGAGAGTGCGCGAGATCGTGACGATGCTTCAGGACGGAAACATTGACAGTGCGGAAAATCGGAAGGCGCATGTGGAGGCGATTCATACGAAACAGAACGCTATCAAGGCCGGCGTGTGCCCGCGATGTGGCGGACAGCTGGTCGAGCGGAACGGCAGGTATGGAAAGTTTATGGGATGCAGTAATTACCCGAAGTGCAGATACGTGCAGAAGATCTAAGGCAGAATATCAGGGCAGACCCCGGGAAGAAACGAGAAACAAAGAAAGCCCGACGGCAAAACACATGAAAGTAAGAGGAAGGAAATAAGCAATGTATGAGCAGTTTTGAAAATGTGGAGATTTTCGAAGACACTAAAAGATTGTGTGAAACAAACGAAAGGATTAAGGATGCCCTTGTACGGTCTGTGAAAAACCAGAAGCTGATTCTGGAAGGAATGGAGCTAGTTTCCGCTGATAAGTCACGTTTCACAGAAGAATCGAAGATCGTCGTATCCACAAAGCGGACATTTGAGGCAGCATCCGGTTATCATGAATCAAAAGTGGCGGTACATAACTTTGCGTCTGCGACCAATCCGGGTGGCGGAGTGACAAGGGGATCCAGCGCACAGGAAGAGTGCCTTTGCAGATGCTCCGGGCTGTATTTCTGCCTGAGCGTGCCGGAAATGATGAATGGATTCTATTACCCTCATCGGAACGCAAAAAATCCGATCAACAATGCGGATATCATCTATACGCCGGATGTGACCGTATTCAAGACGGATACGAGCTGCCCGAAACTAATGAATGAGAAAGACTGGTATGATGTTGATGTTATCACCTGCGCAGCGCCGAACCTGCGGGAGAGACCGAGCAATCGGTTCAATAAGGATAACGGCAATTGGGCGGCAAAAGTCAGTGACCGGGAACTCCTGGAAATCCATAAAAAGAGGTTAACCAGGATTCTGGATATTGCCGTGCTGAACGGAGCTGAAGTGGTAATTCTGGGGGCTTTTGGATGCGGAGCATTTCAGAACAAGCCGGAGGTGGTAGCGCGTGCTGCAAAAGAAGTGATTACGGACTATCGGCACGCATTTAAAACCATTGAATTTGCCGTATATTGTTCCCCTCGGGATGACACAAATTTTAAGGTATTTAAGCGTGTAATGGGTCAGATTCAAGACCGTGGATGAGAACGACGAAGAATACATTATGATTTGCGAACTGTGAGGTGTTTTCATGGAAATCCAGTATAAAAAGTTGACAGAAAAGGAACTTGATACTCTCATCCAGATGAGAATAAATCAGCTCAAGGAGGAAGGTGCTACCGGATCTGGTTCCTGCACTGAGAGATTATTATGACAGACATATGTCTGATGGGACCTTTGTGTCCTGGCTGGCCAAAGATGGTGAAAAAATTGTTGGTACCAGCGGAATGTCATTCGTGTATTGGGGGCCATTGGGGCCAGGCCCCGGGAAGATAGAATGGGCGAAGATAACGCGTCAAATTTGATGCTGAATTTGACGTTGAATTTGTTACGCTTGAAAGTATAATGAAGATAGAGAGGAAGGAGGATTCATTATGCCGAACATCAAACCGATTTCTGATTTGAGAAATTATGCGTCTGTTCTTGAGACTGTTAAGGTCGGAAAGCCTTTATATCTGACTAAAAATGGACGTGGCTGCTATACGGTCATGAATATCGATGAGCAGGAGGAGCAGAGAGAAAAAGCAGAAAAATATGATCAGATGCGGGCTCAGCTTTGTCTGATGTGTGAGCTGGCGGAGGGAAGAAGATCAGGAGAGGAAGAAGGATGGATTTCTTCGAATGACGTAAGAAACCACTTTAAGGCCCGTGCACATGCAGAGAACAATTGAGTATTCCCCGAGAGCGCTAAAGGATCTTGATGGCATATGGGATTATATCGAGAAGGAACGCTGTAATCAAAGTGCAGCACAGAATACGGTAGAGGGCATCATGGATAAGGTCGATATTCTAATGTCTTTTCCAGAAGCCGGCGTAAAGCTAGAATTTGAAAACGGACTTAACAGCGGATACCGGTATGTTTCGTTCAAGAATTACCTTGCCTTTTACCGCTTGAGATCAGATGATATAGTATATATCGATCGAGTGATTTACAGTGGAAGAGATTATATGAGAATTCTTTTTCCAAACAAGGGTGAGGAGGTAACGGGATGAACAGAATCAAAATAGATGAAGAAAGTAACGAGGGGGATTCCTTCTATGTTGTAGATGAGGTCTATCTGGGAGGGCAGGACAGTGAGATTAAAAAGCTGATAAATGAAGCCAGAAAAGAAGCATACGTTTCGGGATTCAATCGAGGCCAGAGTCAGGCGTATAGCGGATTCTGGAATGAAAGCTGCCAGAAATTATTCAAGGAAGATGAAGAGAACCGGAAGCGCGACGAACATGAACATTGCTGGACGGCGCGTGATGATGTGAAGACGGAGGCATTGGCCGCGTGATGTGAAATGAAGCCACGGAATACTGGGGCCAGCCTCCGGGAAGTTGTCTCTTCGGGGGAGAACTGCAACAATGGTGACGAAGTGCTGTTGTGGTTTGTGAGGAAGAGAAAATGGAAAAGATAGTGCATGTGAATACGACGCGGCTGTTCGGTTTCGATAAGGATGAGGAGGGGCAGCTGCGCGTGAATCCGGAGCAGGGAGTGGTCGTGCGGCGGATCTTCCGGGAGTACCTTCGTGGGTTCGGTGAGGGCGAGATCGCACGGAGGCTGCGCGGGTATGGGAAAGCCGGGCGGGAGCCGTTCTGGCGCTGCGCTGCGGCCTGCCGGAAGCATAGAGGAACGAGGACGCGGACGACGTTTCCAGAGCAGGAAGTCCGTCGGGTGATGGTGGGGACGGAACATCCAACCGATTTCTGAAATGAAAAAGTACATTCAGAACTCCAGATTTCTGTGACGACATATAAGAATAACCGGTCTTTTTAGATATAGAAACAAATATCAAAAAAGAAGGAGATTCGACTATGAAAAACAGAAAGTATATTTATGCCGCCGCTCTTATGGCATGTGTTCTTGCATCCGCATCACTGACTGCCTGCTCGTCTGCAACCGTTCCGTCCACGATCACTGTGCAGTCTACGGAAAATTCCGGTATCACTGTATCAGGTGAAGAAAAGGTTAAGGCTACACCGGATATCGCGGAGATCAGGTATAGCGTGTATACACAGGAGAAGGATGCGAAAAGCTGTCAGGCAACGAATGCACAGGATGTAGATGCTGTATTATCTCTTTTAAAGGGAAAAGGTATCGATGAAAAAGACATCAAGACCAGCAATGTCGGACTGAATCCGATCTATGACTGGAATGATGGAAGAAAGATCACGGGTTACGAAATGACGACTGAGATCGTGGTATCCTCTGTGCCGATCGATGAAGCAGGGACGATCATCAGCGATTCCGTAAATGCTGGCATCAATTCCATCGACTCTGTGCAGTATCAGTGCAGTAACTTCGATGAGCTTTATGAAGAAGCGCTTAAAAATGCGATCACGGCTGCACGAAAGAAGGCAGACCTTATGGCTGAAGCTGGCGGGAAAAAGGTCGTTGCCATGACGCAGGTACAGGAGTTAAGCAGCAGTGATCAGGCGGTGGCATATGCATCAAATAATATGAAACAAATGGCTGTGATGGAGATGGACAGTGCAGATACAGGAACTTCGCTGATGCCGGGACAGGTAGAGGTAGAAGCCGAGGTATCGGTGACATTTTCGATTGAGTAAGTAAGATGGTAGGGGCAGGCTCTTGGGTTATATTCTGCTCACGGCGTAGACCGGGAAGACGTGTATAGTTTCATATTCGCTGAAATTTTCCAGTGAGATTCGGATTCCATACGGTGATTTATGCGTATCTAAAAAACTGTGCAGGCTTTGCATACTTCCTTTTCCGGATGATTTAACTTCGACTGGAATGATCTGACCGCTTCGAACGATGGCGTAATCAATTTCTGCATTAGCACCGCCTCTATACCAGTAAAACAGCCCCGGCTCTGAATAGGGACTTGCAGTTTTGATGAATTCAAGGCCAGTTTCCATCTCGACGACGTCGCCTTTATTCATGTCGTCATAAATTTCGGCACCAAGAATACCTCCGGCATCAAGGCCGCATTCGGTCAGATAAACGCCTGAGTCAAACAGCAGCAGCTTTTTATTGGTCTCCTTTTCAGATACGCCGAGCGGTATGGCGTCGCAGGCAGAGGCCTTCACAGGAAATACCAGACCTGCTTTTTTTAGCAGGTCTATGCATAAATCAAAATAATAAGCACTCACGCCTGTGATGGCAGAGGATGATTTCGTCTGACTGCATACATGATGAGTAGCATAATCAAATACTTTTCGTATGATTTCCGGAGAGACATTCCTGCTGTATTTATTAAAATCGTCCTTGAAATTCAGGATGATATCTCTGTGAATCTGCTGGCAGGCCTGAATACTGCCGGTTTCTGCATATTCTCTTACGGCTTCAGGCATGCCACCAACGGTCAGAAATATTTTGTACTCTTCCAGAAGTTCCTGATGAGCATCGTTTGGTGTTTCGGAAAAGTCGGTATGTTTCAGGTAATCGGCTAAGATTTCCTTGCCAGTGCCATGAAGAAATTCTGTGAAAGAAAATGGATACATGAATATGCTTCTGACTCTACCTACCGGAAAGTCAACGGGTGTATCGTTTTTTTTGCCATCCAGAACAAATTGCAGCAGAGAACCGGCAGCAATTACATACAATTCAGGCCTGTCTTCGTAAAAATAGCGAAGGGCGGTAATGGCTCGAGGGCATTCCTGGATTTCGTCGATAAACAGCAAGGTATCAGAGCTTATTCTCTTTGAAAAATGTAATTCGAGGCGATTGATGATTTTGTTCATATTCAGCTCGCCTTCAAATATTTTTCCTATATCCGGTTCTTTCTCCAGATTCAATTCAATGTAATCCCCAAACTGCTGAGATAGATTTCGTACAGCAGAAGTTTTTCCACACTGACGGACTCCGCGAAGAATCAGGGGTTTGTGTCGATCGGACATTTTCCAGTCAAGAAGAATATGATCTATTTCTCTATTAATGTACAATTTCTATGCCTCCTTACACAATGACTGCGGCTGCTTTCATCAATCTAAGAATATCATCATATTTAGAATTTGCCAATCGTATATTTAAAGATATTTAGAAAATGCCAACCGAAAAAAGAAAAATATTTGGAAAATGCCAACCGGAAATGCAAATTAATTTTAAAAATGCCAATCGAAGCATTTGAGGACCAGGCCAAGGGAAGAAAAAACAATGCGAAGAGATTGATTCTCAGTGAACCAGTCTCGTCGCTTTTTCAGTAGTTACAAAATACGCAAAATACGCTTACGGATCTGGTTCTTGACGTGTACAGGTGTAACGGGTATAACGGAGCCATGGTAATTAGTTTCGCTGATAAGGATACAGAAAAGGTCTATTATTAAAGTTAGATGGAGGGGATGAACTGGCGGAAATTCATACCTTGCAGTACGCATAAGTCGAGCAGCTGATATTGGGATCAGGCCCCCCCGGGAAGAAATGAACATGGGAGATATTTGGAAATGAACTTATCAAAAATACATCACGTCGCAATTATCGTATCAGATTACGAAGCAGCCAAAGAGTTCTATGTGAACAGACTTGGTTTTTCCGTGGTCAGAGAAAACTATCGACCGGAGCGGAAGGACTGGAAGCTGGATCTGCGCATCGATGAACATACGGAGCTGGAGATTTTTGCAGAAGCAGATCCGCCGAAGCGTGTGAATCGACCAGAAGCCTGTGGGCTCCGGCATCTGGCGTTCTGTGTGGACAGTGTGGAGCAGACGGTGAAAGAGCTGGAGGAAGTCGGGATTGTATGCGAACCGATCCGAGTGGACGATTATACCGGAAAAAAGATGACATTCTTTCATGACCCGGATGGACTGCCGCTGGAATTGCATGAGTGAAGGGGATCAGGGCGTCCCCTGCCTCGTGGCCCTGTGTGTCGTTCACCTGCTTCAGGCCGGTGATGTCTCAGTATACCACAGCCAGGCTCTGTGATGGATCCAGGCGCTTGACATAGGCAGTCAGCGCAAAGCGATTCCCGAGCCGGGTGAGCGCGTCCTGAAAGCTCAGCTCCAGCAGTTTCGCACGCAGGGTTCTCCGACGTAGGCAGGAGATCAGGAAAGAGGCCTCGATCTGAAGCATATCGTGGGAGTACTTTAAAAACATCGGAGGCGGGTTATCTACGCCGTAGAAGGCGATGACCTTTCCGGCGTCATACAGCGGGACCACCACGAGGGAATGGATGACCTGGCGCTTCAGGTTTTCGTACTGCAGCGGGTCACTTTCCTTCGTTTCTTCCAGATCCCCGATCACGATCGCCTTACCGTCCTCGAAGTGACGATACCAGTTGGCACAGACCTCCGGCGGTACGTTCTGCAGATTGTCCTTCTCCGGGGTGACACCCGGTGCGCACCACTCATAGGTGTTGTCGTCGCCGCCACTTTCGTTTCGCTCGAAGATGTAGGTCCGCTCACCGTTGAGGAACTTTCCCAGATGCTCCAGGATGATATGGATACTCTCGTCCGGCGTTTCCGCAGCGATGGCTGCCTTCATACTCCGGTTAGCCAGCCTCTCCATCTCCTGGTACATTTTGACCACCGCATCCTGCCGTCTTTCTTCCGTGAAATCGCTGGTGACATCGATCGCGATTTCTACGCGATATTTTCTACCGGTCTCCGCATCCTCTTCATTTAAATTCTGAAAAAAGGTGCATATGTTCTTCAAAGTAGCCATGGCTGTTTCCTTCATATCCAGATGAAAACGTCACCGGGACAGAAAGCAAGCCCGATGATGATGTTTACCTCGTCTATTTTAATTTTGTCTTTTCCTTTGGCGAACACAAGTCATACGAAATTTTTTGCTGTATATAGCCATGATCTGGGCAGGTTTCACAAGAAGAATAAAAATGTTTTTTATATAAAAATATGTTGACAAAGCATTTTTTATTTAGTAGAATAAAGACAACAAAAGAAGAGATGCGATGGCGATGCTTCATCAAATTGATTCTTAACTCAGTGTGATGCAGATGGTAGAAAGTCATAGGCGATGCTTCAATGATTCGAGATCTGCATTTAAATAAAATAAGGGAGGGTACTCCGATGGGATACAGAAGCCCGAATGATCAGTAAAACCCCAGTACTAGTGAAGATGACCTGGTACTGGGGTTTTACTTTGTCTGTTTTTCTTTCTATGGCGTGCCCGAAATTTCACAGAAATTTCACGCGGCCTTCCTTGACACGAATATCGAAAAGTATATCATGTAGTTCGTTGAATCAAGACAAAAGAGGCTTCTTATGGAATATTTCAACTACATCGAACACTACTTCGACATGGCGTCTGCCGTGCCGTTTTTCCTCGTTTCGCTCGCCGGACTCATCTTCGTGATGGGCGTGATTCTCGCCCTCGCGCGCATCCGGCAGGAGATCGATCGTCACGGCGCGTCTTCAGTCGCCGCAGCGGACGAGGCCAATGCAGTCGACATCGACGCAGGGACCCGCCCGCAGAGTCGTACCCGGCACCAGTACGCCGACCGGATCGACGACCGTCTGAACGGTCGGGAACATTGGCCGGATACGGATCCGGCGACAGAGACCCGCCCACACAGTCGTGCCCGCCGGCCGCTGCTCGATCCGGTGGATACGCGACCGCACGAGTTCATCGAATCCTTCTACGAGATGGCGTTCGCGAGCACCTCGATTCTGCTCCTGCTGTCGCTCTACTACATCATCGGCGATCGCATCAATCTCCACACCGTAAGTAAAGTCTGGAACCAGTACAAGGACTGGGTGCTCATCGGCTTTCTGCTCGTGTCGATGCTCGTGGATCGCATCTTCGACCGCGTCCTCGTGCCGCTGCGCTACATCTCTGCGCAGAAGCGCGGCTCGGTGCGGCTGATGGCGTCGATCTACGTCATGCTGATCCTCATGTACATTCGCTTCATCTATGAGGACTACAATTACGAAAACCTGATTCTCTACTTCGTGATGCTCGTCATCGGTCGTCTCGTCTACTTCGACGTCACCTGGGATGGCTTCCGCAACGACTGTCTCGGCCTGTTCAGGAATCTCCCGGTGCTCCTCCTCATGAGCGCCTACTCTGCCACGGTCGTCTGGTACGGTTTCACATCCGGCTTCCTCATGAAGGCCAACGGTGTCATCGTCAGTACCCTGATCGCGCACCTCTTCATGGACATCTGTATCTTCCTCTTCGACCGCTCGCACTTCTTCGGCCTCTTCCTGCGCTGAGGCCTGCGCCGCCCGCAGCACGCGACCTTAAGAATTTCGTAAGGGGGTCTGACCCCAATGTCGTCAACTTAACATTTAGACTCACGCGAAAGCGTAGGTCTTTTTTTACAAATAA
>NZ_JBKEIS010000028.1:0-9613 GCF_046365365.1 Oribacterium sp. P9
TCATCGTTCACGAGTACAAAAGGGGCAATCGTGTGATTGTATCAATTTTGTAAGGGCAACCGACCCGACATCGGGCTCTGGCAGCTTACTGATCAATATCGGTAAGACCGCGGCGAAGTACATGGATGATGCCAATCGCATCCGTTACTATGCGCAGGAACTGAAGGCCAACACCTACAACCTGACGCGAATGAATCTTGTCATGCGCGGCATCCTTCCGGATAACATTCTGACGAGAAACGGCGACACGCTCGAAGAGGACTGGCCGTATTTCGATGAGTCTGATCCGCAGGGCACCTATGAGCCGCTGTATGTGGATGCGGTGGTCTCAAATCCACCATATTCTCAGCGCTGGACGCCGAATGGCAAGGAAAATGACGCACGGTATGCCCGTTATGGCCTCGCGCCGAAATCGAAGGCAGACTATGCGTTCCTTTTGCACGACCTTTATCACCTGAAGCCGGATGGCATCATGACCATTGTGCTTCCACACGGCGTTCTTTTCCGTGGTGGAGAAGAAGGGGCGATTCGTAAAAACCTGATCGAGCAGAACAACATTGACGCCATCATCGGTCTGCCGGCGAACATTTTCTTCGGAACCGGCATCCCGACGATCATCATGGTGCTCCGCCAGAAGAGAGAAAACACGGATGTGCTCATCATCGACGCCTCGAAGGGATTCGCAAAGGAAGGCAAGAACAACAAGCTGCGTGCTTCCGACATCCGCAGAATCATCGACACCGTCAAGCAGAGGAAAACGGTGACCAAGTATTCCAAACTCGTGACCCGTCAGGAAATTCGGGACAATGACTACAACCTGAACATTCCGCGCTACGTGGATTCTTCCGAAGAGGCGGAGAGCTATGACATCTACGCCTCGATGTTTGGCGGTATTCCGAAGCCGGAACTGGAAGGCCTCAAATGCTACTGGGATGTATTCCCGTCCTTGCAGAATGAGCTTTTCGAAGGAGACGGTGAGTACCTGTCCCTGAAAACAGAAGATATTAAGAAGGTGATCCATGAAAATCGGGATGTAAAGACCTTTCTCGAGAACTATCAGCAGGCATTTGCTGACTTCGATGATGTGATGGATGAAACGCTGATTGATGCAGCGGAATCACTTTCGATACCGAAGACCGAAGAACACATCGCTTCGGATATTTTCGCGCGCTTTCATCAGGTGCCGCTGATCGATCCATATCAGGCGTATGAGATATTTGAAGGTGCATTTGCGACCGTTTCCGGTGACCTCGAGCTGCTCCAGGCAGAGGGGATGCAGGCGGTGAAGCAGGTCGATCCGAACATGGTAATCAAGAAAAAGGATGGAAAGGATCACGAAGTGCAGGAAGGATGGAAGGGTCATATTCTGCCATTTGAACTGGTTCAGCAGGTCTGCCTGTCCGATCAGGTGAACGCTCTGAAGGAAAAGCAGGACCAGCTTGCAGAGATTCCTTCGTCCTACGAGGAACTCCTGGACGGATTAAGTGAAGATAATAAGGAAACCATCTCGGATGCACTGAATGATAACAACGATGGCTTCGTCTTCAAGAACATCAAGTCCATGATTAAGACCTTAAAGGCCGATGGCGCAGCAGAAGCACAGCTCATCGAAGTGCTGCAGAGCGCTGACCGCCTGAATACGCGCGAAAAGAAACTGAAGAGCGAAATCAAGCAGGAAAGCGAAGCACTTCACCTGGCTACTAAGGACACCATCGAACATCTGACAGATGCCCAGGTACATATGCTTCTGCACGATAAGTGGATTCAGCCGGTAGAGGATGGCATCCTCGCCCTTTCTACGGACATGCTGAATACCTTCATCAAAAAGATCGAAGAACTCTCGAAAAAGTACGCCGTTACGATGAGCGACCTCGAAGCAGAAATCCAGGAAACCGAAAAATCGCTCGCCAGCATGCTCTCCGACCTCGTCGGCTCCGAGGAAGACATGGCCGGCATTCGCGAACTGCAGAAATTACTGGGAGGAAACCTCCATGAATAAACGAAAAGTACCGAAGATCCGGTTCAAAGGATTCTATGACGATTGGGAACAGCGTAAGTTATCTGAAATGTGCGGTACTTTTGAGTATGGACTTAACGCAGCCGCTAAGGAGTTTGACGGAAAAAACAAATACATCAGAATCACGGATATTGATGATGCCAGCAGAGAGTTCTTGCTTTCTGATCTTTCGTCCCCGGATATTTGCCTTGATGGTATGTCGAAATATATACTCTCAAGCGGAGATATTGTCTTTGCACGAACTGGTGCAAGTGTCGGAAAAACCTACATTTACAGGGAAAACGACGGCATTGTGTACTTTGCAGGTTTCCTTATTCGGGCAAAAGTCAATCAGGACAATGATGCAGAATTTGTTTTTCAAAGCACCCTTTCGCCGAGCTATGAGAAGTATATTCGTATTACCTCGCAGCGATCTGGACAGCCGGGTGTAAACGCACAAGAGTACGGTGAGTACGACTTGTTCGCCCCGTCAAAAGAGGAACAGCAAAGAATTGGACACTTCCTGCGAGGTATTGACAATCTCATCACCCTTCATCAGCGTAAGTTGGAAAAACTGAAAATTATCAAGAAATCGATGCTTGAAAACTGCTTCCCGAAAAATGGTGAAAAAGCTCCGAAAATTCGATTTTCTGGATTTTCTGACGATTGGGAACAGCGTAAGTTCGGCGAAGTGTTTATGTCATTGCAGAATAATACGCTCTCTCGTGCGGAGCTGAATGATGAGTTTGGTATAGCACAGAACATACATTATGGAGATGTGCTCATCAAGTACGATGACGTTTTGGATGTTTCCAAAGAGCCACTTTCGTATATTGAAAAGCAGTCGATTGCAGATAAATTCAAGACTTCTTACTTGCAAAATGGAGATGTCATCATAGCTGATACTGCTGAAGATGAAACTGTCGGGAAATGCACAGAAATAGAGGGATTGACGGATCAGAAAGTTATTTCCGGGTTGCACACGATGCCGGTAAGACCGAATAGAAAATTTGCAGCTGGCTTTCTTGGATTTTACCTTAACTCGGCCGCGTATCACGACCAGCTAAAACCGCTCATGCAGGGTATAAAAGTCACTTCAATTTCCAAGGGTGCTATGCAGGATACGGTTGTCAAATTTCCTTTGGATTTGAAGGAACAGGAACAGATTGGCATGTACTTTAGCGGCCTCGACCACCTCATCACCCTTCATCAGAGTAAGTTAGAAAAATTGAAAATGATAAAGAAATCCATGCTGGAAACGATGTTTGTATGAAATATATGAGTGGAGAGACGTCAGAAAATTAATTCGAATTTATTCTTTGCTACAGAGATAGTCAGGGAACAAAGATTTTTAGAAAGAATCATTTGAAGTTGACAATCAGTAGAGCCAAAAAGGCACTAGATATCTTGGGAACAGCGTAAGCTGGGAGATATTGCTTCTGATATGGTTGTAGGAGGCGACATCGACAAAGACTTAATTCTTGCTGAAGGTCAGTACCCGGTAATCGCTAATGCCCTCACTGGCGATGGAATTGTTGGGTATTATGATAAAGAATATAGAGTTAACGCTCCGGCTGTTACGGTTACTGGTCGTGGAGATGTTGGACACGCAAAAGCAAGATTGGTTAATTTTACGCCAGTTGTAAGGCTTTTATCAGTGAAATCAGAACACGATGTTTTCTTTTTAGAGAACGCCATCAATACTTTGAAAATTGTTATTGAGTCAACTGGCGTGCCACAATTAACTGTACCGCAACTCGCAAAATATGAAGTGGCATTTCCTCGGCAACTTGATGAGGAAGAACATATCGGAGCTTTTTTCAAGCACCTCGACAACCTTATCACCCTTCATCAGAAAAAGTGTTTTGAGTGGAAAAAGAGCGGATTTTCAAGTGCTTCTATATCTTGGGAACAGCGTAAGCTGGGAGATCAGATGTATATTAAAGCTCGTATCGGGTGGCAAGCATTAACAAAAAATGAGTATATGGAGTCTGGCGATTATTATCTTGTGACAGGAACGGATATTGATGAAAGTAGCCATACTGTTGACTTACTACGTTGTCATTATGTAACAAAAGAGCGTTATGATGCAGATAATAAAATCCAATTAAAAGAAGGCGATATTATAGTCACGAAGGATGGTACTATTGGGAAAGTAGCGATGATTACTGGGCTGGACAAGCCTGCAACACTAAACAGTCATTTGTTTGTGCTTAGAGATTTAAGTGAAAAATTGGATAATTATTATTTGTTGACCATTCTCACTTCTCCTATTTTTGAAAAGTTTGTTGTTGGAACAAAGACGGGAAGTACCTTAACGGGATTGCCACAAAAAACAATGGTCACGTTTGAATTCACTGCCCCGAATATTCAGGAACAGCAAAAGATTGCCGGTTATTTTCGCAACCTTGACCACCTCATCACCCTTCATCAGCGAAAGCTGGAGTTGCTGGAAAGGCTCAGAAATTCACTCGCTAACCGTTGTTTTATAGGAGAAAAATATACTTTGAGCAAACTGATTTTATACCACGGTAGTCCGAACCGAGTAATAGTGCCGAAGTTTGGCTTCGGCGAGGATCGCCATGATTACGGACGGGGATTTTATCTCACGGAGAACCTGGAGCTGGCGAAGGAGTGGGCGGTATGCAGGCCGGATGAGACGAATGGCTGGGTACATAAGTACGAGCTGGAGATGGAGGGACTGAACATCCTGGATTTTCAGAAGTACGATGTGCTGTCCTGGCTCGCAGAATTAATGAAGCATCGCGATGCTGCGGACTCGAGGCGATACAAGATGCTGGCGCAGAAGTTTATCGAGAAGTACGGGATCGATACCTGCGGATATGATGTGATCACCGGCTGGAGAGCGAATGCGTCGTATTTTTACATTGCGAAAGAGTTCGTGCGTGATAACATTGACATAGAGATACTGGAGGAATTACTGTCGCTTGGTGGCCTCGGCATTCAGTTCTGTATCAAATCAGAGCGTGCATTTGCACAGCTTTCCGAAGTGGAGCAGGACATCATGAGTGTGGACTACAGCGAGTTCAACGACCGATATAACAGTGGTACTACGATATGCCGAGCAGCGAGGTCGTGAAGAAGGTGCCGGTGACGTTTCTGGTGAAGGCATACGGCGGACTGCATGACCTCGATCTGGACCTGGCGGTGAAGAAGGTCGGTGAAACGAACTAAGGTATCTGCAGGAGGACTGCGGATGAATGGGAGATGGATGTATGGGCCATTTTGATAAAGAAGCTGATTTTGAACAGGCGATGATTACGGCGCTCCAGAGCTATGGCTGGGAGAAGAAGGTGCTGTACTGTGCGACAGAGCAGGATCTGATTCAGAACTGGGCGGATATTCTTTTTGAAAACAACCGCGATATCGATCGTCTGAACGACTGCCCGCTGATCAAGGAAGAAATGGATGAGCTGATCGAGCAGGTGCGGACGCTCCGTACGCCGCTGGCGCTGAATGGCTTTATCAATGGCGGCACTGTTTCCATCACGCGTAAGAACGAGAAGGATACGCTTCACTACGGAAAAGAAGTCAGTCTGAAGATCTATGATCGTATGGAAATCGCAGCAGGTCAGAGTCGCTACCAGATCGTGGAGCAGCCACTTTTTCCGCGCCATGAGAAGGTGCTGCAGGATCGTCGCGGTGATCTGATGCTGCTTATCAATGGTATGCCGGTCTTCCATATCGAGCTGAAGCGCTCGGGTGTGGATGTGCAGGAAGCGGTGAATCAGCTGATGAAGTATGCACATGAGGGTGTCTTTACAGGCCTGTTCTCCCTGGTGCAGGTATTCGTCGCGATGAATCCGGAGAAGGCGCTGTATTTCGCAAATCCGGGACCAGATGGACGGTTCAATTCGGACTTCTATTTCCACTGGGCAGATCTGAATAACGATCCGATCGATGACTGGAAGCAGGTCGTCGAGCGGCTGCTGTCGATTCCGATGGCACATCAGATGATCGGCTTCTATACGGTGGCCGATGATTCGGATGGTATACTGAAGGTCATGCGCAGCTATCAGTACTATGCGGCGAATAAGATTTCTGACCGTGTTGCGAAAAATGACTGGGCAGCAGGCCAGCAGCTCGGAGGCTATGTCTGGCACACGACAGGCTCCGGTAAAACGATGACGTCGTTTAAGTCGGCACAGCTGATTGCGAAGTCGAAGGACGCCGATAAGGTGGTTTTCCTGATGGACCGTATCGAGCTAGGTACGCAGTCACTGAAGGAGTACAGGGCGTTTGCGGACAATGCAGACGAAATTCAGGATACGGAAGATACCATCGCACTGATTGCAAAGTTGAAAAGCGGTGATCCGAACAGCACTTTGATCGTCTCTTCGATTCAAAAAATGAGCAACATCAAGGAAGACGCGGCGAGCAAGATGCGTGCAAAAGATCTCGAGGATATCCAGAACAAGCGCCTTGTGTTTATCATCGATGAGTGCCATCGTTCTACCTTCGGAGAGATGCTGTCGACGATTAAGGAGACATTCCCGAAGGCACTCTTTTTCGGTTTTACCGGAACGCCGGTTTTTACGGAAAATGAACAGGCGATGAGTACGACAGCCGATATTTTCGGTGATGAACTGCATCGCTACAGCATTGCCGATGGCATACGTGATAAAAACGTATTGGGCTTTGATCCGACCATGGTCAAGGTCTATCGGGATCAGGATCTCCGAAAGGAAGTGGCACTTCGTGAGGCTGGAGCGGCCTCGGTGGAGCAGGCGGTTTCGGATCCGACGAAGAGTAAGATCTATTATAAGTTCATGTCGGCGACGGAGGTTCCGATGGCTGGCATGAAGCTGGAGGATGGAAGCTATCGGAAGGGCATCGAGGACTATATTGGAAAGGAAGCCTGGCAGACCGACGATTATCAGAACGCGGTGATCGATGACATGATGGAGAACTGGCTGACGCTGAGCCGAAACTATAAGTTCCATGCGATTATGGCGACGTCCAGTATCCCGGAGGCAGTACAGTACTATCGGAAGTTCCGGAAAAACTATCCGGAGCTGAAGCTGACCTGTCTCTTTGACCCGACGATCGATAATAAGGGCGGCGAAAAGACCCTGGCGAAGGAAGACGGCATCAAGGAAATGCTGGAGGACTACAACCAGCTGTACGGACAGAACTTCGACATCGCTGGATATGCGGCTTTCAAGAAGGATGTATCGGCGAGGCTGGCACATAAGAGACCGTATGTGCGGATGAAGCCGGAGGAGCAGCTCGATCTTCTAATCGTCGTGAATCAGATGCTCACGGGTTTCGACTCGAAGTGGATCAATACTCTGTATCTGGATAAGGTGCTGCTGTATCAGAACCTGATTCAGGCATTTTCCAGAACTAACCGTCTCTTTAATATCAACGAGAAGCCATTTGGTTCAATCCGCTACTATCGCATGCCACATACGATGAAGCGGAATATCGAGGATGCCGTGAAGCTGTATTCAGGTGACCGTCCGCAGGGACTTTTCGCGGATCATCTGCCGGAGAATGTAGAGCACATGAACCTCACATATCAGGATATGGTTGCGGTTTTCAAGAGTGCGGATGTTCCGGGTATGGACCGGCTGCCGAAGGATGTGCCGTCGAGGGCGAAGTTTGCGAAGCTGTTCAGAGAGTTTGCCACCTATCTGCAGGCAGCCCGCATTCAGGGCTTCCGCTGGGAGAAGACGGAGTACGAGAGAAAGACGGATGCCGATGATGTGGCGCAGACCGGAACGATCACACTGATTCCAACGGAGGAAAAGTGGCAGATCCTTCTGCAGAGATATAAGGAGCTTGCGAAGAGTGCCCCGGATGATGATGGGAACGGCGGAGATGGAGAAACCACATTCCCGATCGATCCGTACCTGACCGAGCAGAGCACCGGCGTGATCGATAACGACTACATGAACTCACGCTTCGTAAAGTGGAAAAAGCAGCTGATGGATCCGAATACCGATCCACAGGAGCTGGAAAACACGTTAGCGGAGCTGCATAAGTCGTTTGCCTTCCTCTCACAGGAAGATCAGAAATTTGCCAATCTCTTCCTGCATGATGTGCAGACCGGTGATGTACATCTCGAGCCGGATAAAACCTTCCGTGATTACATCGTCATGTATGCGAAGAATGCGAAAACGACGCAGGAAAAACGTCTTGTTAATTACCTCGGGCTTTCAGAAGAGCTTCTGACCGACATCATGGATGCGCATGTGACGAAAAATAAGCTGAACGAATATGGCCGATTCGATGCACTGAAGGGTTCCGTCGTGAAGGAAAAGGCACAGGCGTACTTCACGAAGGTGGATGGGAAAAAGCTGCCACCGTTTATGGTGAATAATCGCGTGGATGAGCTGCTTACGAAGTTCATACTGAGTGACGGCTGTGATATCCCGGATCCGGATGCAGACTCTTCGGAGCAGGGGAAGAAAAATAAGTAAACAGTAAAATTGATTGGTCCTTCATCGGCGTAGAAAGGAGCATTTTATGCCGAGTGAATATCAATCAAATGATCAATTAAAGGAGTACTATCGTAACTGGATTTCTGTATACAAGGAGGGTGCCATCCGTGATGTCACCCTGCGGAAATATCAGATGAGCCTCGCCTGGATCGAGAAGCTTGCGCCAGACCTCAGACTCTGTGAGCTGACGCGCGTGGCATATCAGCAAATCATCAACGAATACGCGAAGGATCACGAGCGTCAGACGACGATGGATTTTCATCATCAGCTGAAGGGCGCGGTCCTCGATGCAGTGGATGAAGGCCTGATTCCACGTGACCCGACCAGAAAGGTGATTATCAAGGGTAGAACTCCGACCAGTAAGAAAATTAAGTATCTGAACCAGTTTGAGCTGCATACGCTTTTAAAGAGCCTTCGATTAGGAGAGAGCGTCAGCTGGGACTGGTTCATTTTGCTTGTGGCGAAGACGGGCATGCGTTTTTCGGAAGCACTGGCGATCACACCAGATGATTTTGACTTCGCACACCAGACGCTGTCGATCAGCAAGACGTGGAACTATAAGGATGGCGGCGGCTTCGCACCGACGAAGAATAAATCCTCGGTCCGAAAGATTCAGATTGACTGGCAGATCGTCATGCAGTTTGCATCGCTCGTCAAGGATCTCCCGTCGAGTCAGCCGATCTTCGTCGTAGGTGATGAGAAGGTCTATAATTCGACCGTCAATGACATCCTGGAACGCTATTGCCGGAAGCTGGAAATACCGGTCATCTCTGTGCATGGACTGCGCCATACACACGCCTCGATTCTCCTCTATGCGGGTGTATCCATCGCGAGCGTGGCGCGACGCCTGGGCCATGCCAGCATGACTACGACACAGAAGACTTATCTTCATGTTATTCAGGAGCTCGAAAATCAGGATGTGGATCTCGTCATGCGATCCCTGGCGAATTTAACGTAACGAAATAGGCAAACGCTGATGAAGGACTTGGGATTTCCGCATTTTGAAAGTGACTTTTAGTGTTGAGGGACTAAGGGATTGGTGTGAACTCTATGCTATACTGACTATAGAATGTTGTTGACTGCCTATATTGACTTCGGGCTGATCTGCTTGCGTGTCACGAGATTGATCTATATACTGTCATGAGATTAA
>NZ_JBKEIS010000029.1:0-9603 GCF_046365365.1 Oribacterium sp. P9
CGAGTATGCGGCATCTACGACAGTAGATGTGCTGGTAGGTTTGATGTTTTATCTACAGAATAATATATGAGCGATATACAGTTTTCAGGGCACGATACCATGTGGCCCGGTGGCTCAGTTGGTTAGAGCGCCGCCCTGTCACGGCGGAGGTCGTCGGTTCGATTCCGTCCCGGGTCGTCTGCGGGAGTGCTGAAATTGGCAGACAGGCAAGACTAAGGATCTTGTGTCCGATAGGACGTGTGGGTTCAAGTCCCATCTCCCGCATCACGCGGAAAGCTGAGAAGTCGGCTTTCCGCTTTTTTTATACTTTAAACGGCTGTGACACGCCGTCCCATATCGGATCACACAGTACGACGATGCCCGCGCGAAGGCGCATTTCCGGACATCGTCGTTTTCTTTCTTGTTTCTCGAGGAATATCTGCTATACTTTAAAGTAATTAATAGTTTAAAGGATGAAAGTGTTATGGCAGTAATTCAGTTTATCTACAATCTCCTCTGGGGAGACCTCATCACGATTCCACTACCAGGAGGCTCGACACTCGGGCTGTCACTCCTGGTTCTTCTTTTGATTCCGGCAGGTATCTTCTGTACCGTCCGCACCCGCTTCCTCCCGATCCGTCTCTTCCCGGAGATGTGTCGTGTGGCAAGAGAGAAGAGTGTCGATCCGGAAAAGAACAGTAAGGTTTCTGGACTCGAGGCCCTCATCGTTTCGACCGCAACACGTGTCGGCATGGGTAATCTCGTCGGCGTCGTTGCAGCGGTATCTGCCGGTGGTGCCGGTGCCGTGTTCTGGATGTGGCTGACAGCGCTGATCGGCTCCAGCACGGCGTTCGTCGAGGCGACACTCGCCCAGTTATATAAGGAAGAAGATCCTCTGTACGGTGGTTACCGAGGCGGTCCGGCCTACTATATCCATAAGATGTTTGCCGGAAAGAAGCGAAAGAGCGTCATCGCGATCCTGTTCGCGCTGTCCGGCCTCCTGTGCTGGTGTGGCATCAGCCAGGTCATCGGTAACTCCGTCGCGTCTGCCTTTGACAATGCGTTTCACGTGCCACCGATCGCTTCCGCGGTGCTTCTCTGCCTCCTGTCTGCGGTGATCGTGTTCCGGAAGAATATCACGGTCAAGGCACTCGACATCATCGTTCCAGTCATGGCCGGCTTCTATATCTTCCTGACCGTGTTCGTGATCATCAACAACTTCACTCAGCTGCCAGCGGTATTTTCACGTATCTTTCGTGAGGCCTTCGGCCTGCGTCAGGCGGTGGCGGGTGGCTTCGGTGCCGTCCTTATGAACGGTGTGAAGCGTGGCCTCTTCTCCAACGAAGCAGGCTCCGGCTCTGCGCCATGTGCAGCGGCTGCGGCAGATGTCGATCATCCAGTGAAGTCCGGACTTCTGCAGGCGCTCGGCGTCTTCATCGACACCATCGTGATCTGCAGCTGTACCGCCTTCGTGATGCTTCTCGTTCCGGAGGAAGTGGTGGCCGGCCTCGGTGGTATGGATCTTCTCCAGGCAGCGATGCGCTACCATTTCGGCCAGGCCGGTGTGATCTTCATCGCCATCACGCTCTGGCTCTTCAGCTTCTCGACCTTCATCGGCGTCCTGTTCTATGCACGTTCGAACGTCGCGTATGTGTTCGGTGACAGCTGGAAATCACAGAATGTATATAAGATCATCGCGCTGATCAACCTCTTCATCGGCTGCATGGCGGCCTACACCTTCGTGTGGGATCTCGGCGATGTAGGCATTGGCCTCATGACGATCTTCAACATGCTCGCGCTGATCCCGATGTCGAAGGAGGCGATCGCGTCACTCAGGGATTATGAACAGCGTTTTATGAAGCGCTGAAGTTCCATACGTCGTATCGAAACAGATGTTAATCACGTCCGCATTCAGCGCCTCGATGAGCGATCCATACGTCGTATCGAAACAGATGGGGCTGCGGAAATGTGCTGATTATAATCGCAGATCTGTAGGCAGACGATTACATCGATACAGAAACATAAAGAAAGACCGGTGACCTGTTCGTGAAACAGACCATCGGTCTTTTTGCGTGCGGATGTTCCTGCGATAGACTGCGCATGCGGCTCTGCGATTATCTGAACTTAGTCATTCACCTGAAACACCGTTTTGAAGGCTTCGTCATTTACCACGCGTTCCAGCGTGTGATTGATGTTCCGGAAGTGATGAACGAGCTCCTGCTCGAGTGCGGCACGATCGCCCTGTTCGATGGCGTGCACCATGCGCACATGCTGGGAGACGATGTTTACACTATCGTCCATCCGCTCATCATCACTGCGCTCGATGCCGAGGGCGAAGCGGCGTGCACGGATATAGTGGATGTCGTGGCGGCCGGTGTGCTGCTGAACGAACTCCTTATTCTGCAGCTGATAGAAGAGATCATGGAAGCGGGTGTCGGCGTCGGTCAGCTTGATGAGCTCATTGAATCGGATCATATCCTGCTGCTCCTGCAGCATATTGCGAAGGAGAGGAAGAAGCGGCTGCAGGAGGCCGGCATCATAGGCATCCATGACCACACGGGTTTCCAGGACCTCGCGAAGATAGCGTACCTGTCGTACACGATTCATGTCGATGCGGCTCACGAAGCTGCCACGCTGTGGCTGAGAGTCCAACGCACCTTCCGCGTTCAGCCGCCGCACCGCCTCTCGAACAGGGATACGGCTGCAGCTGAACATCTGTGCCAGCTTCACTTCACTGAGCTTCGTGCCTGGCTGGAGCTCGAGCGTCGCGATACGATCCCACAGATAATGATGGATTTCCTCCGGCTTCGATATGGCCGTGGCATCTGCCGTAGATTCAAATACTTCGCGCGTGTTCTCGTTCATGAGGGACTCCTGAAAATTAAATAGTTATAGCTTCATTATACTCGAAAAGCCCGGAAAATCTAGTATACATTCACGACGGAGAGGTAAAATGAACGAAAATGGAGACGGAATGAAGAAAGACTTGTGAAATTATACACAAAGAGACATTGAAATTGATAAAATTCGGCTTTTCTTTGAAATCTCGTTGACAGATAAAGTAGAGCGGGTTATTCTAGGAACTACAGAAACTAGTATACATTTTGTACGGAGGGTATAATAATGGAAATGACATTACGTTGGTACGGCTCTAAGTTTGATACCGTAACTTTACAGCAGATCCGCCAGATTCCGGGCGTAACCGGAGTTATCTCTACACTGTATGACACCACCCCGGGTGAGGTATGGTCACAGGAGAGAATCCATGCATTAAAGGAAGAGATCGAGGCTGCAGGTCTTCGCCTGAGCGGTATCGAGTCTGTCAATGTCTGCGACTCCATCAAGGTCGGCGATGAGAACCGTGATAAGTACATCGCAAACTACATCGAGACACTTGAGAACCTCGGTAAGGAGGACATCCACCTCGTATGCTACAACTTCATGCCTGTATTTGACTGGACCAGAACCGAGCTGGCACGTAAGAACCCGGATGGCTCTACAGTACTTGCTTATAATCAGAAGGCCATCGATGCCATCGATCCGGATAACCTCGCTGCTTCTATGGAGAAGATGTCAAACGGCGCGGTTATGCCAGGCTGGGAGCCGGAGCGTATGGCGAAGATCAAGGAGCTCTTCGAGATGTATAAGGATGTTGACGGCGAGAAGCTGTTCCAGAACCTCGTATACTTCCTGAAGGCCATCATGCCGGTCTGCAACAAGTATGACATCAAGATGGCGATCCACCCGGATGATCCGGCATGGTCCGTCTTCGGTCTCACCAGAATCATCAACTCCGAGGCAGGTATCCTTCGTCTGATGAATGCTGTCGACGATGTACATAACGGCGTGACCTTCTGCTCTGGTTCCTACGGCACCAACCTCGAGAATGATCTTCCGCACATGATCCGTGTACTGAAGGGCAGAATTCATTTTGCACATGTACGTAACCTTCGTTTCAACGATACCTCTCGTGAGAATTATGATTTCCAGGAGGCTTGCCACATTTCCAAGGATGGTAACTTCGATATGTACGAGATCGTTCGTGCACTCTATGAGACTGGCTTCGATGGACCGATCCGTCCGGATCACGGCCGCATGATCTGGGATGAGGTTGATAAGCCAGGCGTTATCCCAGGATATGGTCTCTATGATCGTGCACTTGGTGCAACGTACATCCAGGGTCTCTGGGAGGCCATCGAGAAGGCTGAGACGAGAAAGGAGTTTGCAAAATGAAATTAACACTTGAGGGTTTAAAGGATACAGCTGCATGGGCACAGGCCGGTGTAACACTTCCATCCTATGATGTGACTGCACTTGCAGAGAATACGAAGAAGTCCCCACGCTGGGTACACTTCGGTATCGGTAACATCTTCCGTATCTTCCTCGGAAGCATCGCAGATACACTGATCGAGAAGGGTGAGCTCGATAAGGGCATCACCTGTGTCGAGACCTTCGACTTCGATGTTGTTGATAAGATCTACAAGCCATACGACAACCTCGTACTGGGTGTCACCCTGAAGGCAGACGGCAATACTGAGAAGCGCGTCATCGGCTCGCTGACCGAGGCGATCAAGGCACAGTCCGCTGTTCCGGAGGAGTGGAACCGCCTCAAGGAGATCTTCACAAATCCGGATTTCCAGATGGCAACCTTCACCATCACCGAGAAGGGCTATGCACTGAAGAATGCAGACGGCCAGTACTTCCCGTTCGTACAGGCAGACATCGATAACGGTCCGGAGAAGCCGGGCGCTGCGATGGCCATCGTCACTGCACTTCTGTTCGAGCGTTTCAAGGCAGGACAGTATCCGGTAGCGATTGTTTCCTGTGATAACTGCTCACACAACGGTGAGAAGCTCATGAGCTCCATCGTGACCATGGCCGAGGAGTGGGAGAAGAAGGGCTTCGTTCCGGCAGCCTTCGTAGAGTATCTGAAGGATGAGAACAAGGTCGGCTTCCCGTGGTCCATGATCGATAAGATCACCCCGCGTCCGGCAGAGTCTGTAGAGAAGGAGCTCGAGGCACTCGGCATCGAGGATATGGCGCCGGTCATCACCTCGAAGCATACCTACATCGCACCTTTCGTCAATGCAGAGGGCCCTCAGTATCTCGTCATCGAGGACAAATTCCCGAACGGCAGACCGAAGCTTGAGGACGCTGGTGTATACATGACTGACCGTGATACTGTCAATAAGGTAGAGCGTATGAAGGTCACCACCTGCCTCAACCCGCTGCACACGGCACTGGCTGTATACGGCTGTGTACTCGGCTACACGCTGATCGCAGATGAGATGAAGGACACCGAGCTCAACAAGCTCGTTCATGAGATCGGCCCGGTGGAGGGTATGCCGGTTGTGACGAACCCTGGCATTCTTTCTCCGGAGGCGTTCGTTGACGAGGTTATCAATGTTCGTATCCCGAACCCGTTCATGCCGGATACGCCACAGCGTATCGCGACCGATACCTCTCAGAAGGTCGGCATTCGTTACGGCGAGACTATCAAGAGCTATGTTGCGAAGTATGGCGATGCGAAGAAGCTGAAGGCGATTCCGCTTGCAATCGCAGGCTGGCTGCGTTATCTTCTTGGTGTGGATGATGAGGGTCAGGCTTTCGAGCGTTCCGCAGATCCGATGCTGGAGACGCTGTCTCAGCAGATGGAAGGCATCACTCTCGGACATCCAGAGAGTGTCGGCGACAAGGTTCGTCCGATCCTCAGCAACGTGAACATTTTCGGCTCTGACCTTTATGAGGCTGGTATCGGCGATCTGATCGAGGATCTCTTTAAGGAGGAGCTGGCAGGCCCTGGTGCCGTGAGAGCCACCCTCAAGAAGTACCTTGACTGATCTTTAAATCAGGCATATGGGCAGAAAGAGACGAGTGAAGCATGCGAATCATATTTGCTACCCATAATAAAAATAAAATGATAGAGGTGCGCCAGATCCTGGGGGATCTGGCCACCGATATCGTTGCGAAGAGTGAGCTCGGAATCGATTTCGAGCCCGTCGAGACCGGTAAGACCTTTGCGGAGAACGCAGAGCTGAAGGCCGTCGGCATTCGCAGCTATATGCTTGCACATCATATGCTGGAGGACGATGACATCATCATGTCGGACGACTCCGGCCTTTGTGTTAATTACATGCTGGGACTGCCGGGCATCTACAGTGCCCGCTACCTCGGTGAGGATACCTCGTATGATGTAAAGAATGCACGCATCATCCATGAGCTTCGCTATGCGGAGGGAGATGAACGCGCGGCACACTTCACCTGCGATATCTGCGCTGCATTTGCAGACGGACGTGTCCTCCACGCAGAAGGCATCTTCGAGGGCCTGATCGCCCATGAACCGAAGGGGGCGCATGGTTTCGGATATGATCCGATTCTCTACCTTCCGGAGTATGGCAAGACCTCTGCGGAGCTGACGCCGGAGGAAAAGAATGCGATTTCTCATCGCGGCAAGGCACTCCGTGCGATGCGTGAGCTTCTGAAGGATGTCCTGGAAAAGGATGCCGCGAGACGCGGCACGACGTCGGAAGACGGTGCAGAGGCCCGGGAGGAAAGCGGACTTGTCCGCCCCTTTCAGACCGTCCTCGTCGTAAGTGATTCCCACCGGAACGACGCGAACCTGAAGGATGTACTGAGCCGCATCGGGATGATCGATATCCTCATCCATCTCGGCGATGCCGAGGGCTCGGAGGGGATGATCCAGCAGTATGCCGGTGATGGCGTGAAGTGCTACTTCGTGCAGGGAAACAACGACTTCTTCACTTCGCTTCCGAAGGAGATCGTCGTGAAGATCGGAAAGCATCGCTGCCTTCTGACCCATGGCCACTACTACGGGGTAAATATGGGCGTATCCGGCATCGTCGATGAAGCGAAGAACCGCGACTGTGATGTCGTGATGTTCGGTCATACGCATAAGCCGTTCCTGAAAACGGTCGATGGCGTGACCTGCCTGAATCCGGGTTCCATCAGCTATCCGCGCCAGGTCGACCGTCGTCCATCCTATATGGTGATCGACGTCAGCGAAGAGGGAGATTTCGAGTTCCGCCAGGTTTACATAAAAGACTAGGCGATTCACTCTTGTATGTGAAAAATAAATCATATATAATAAAGACTGTAAGCGTTTACAAAGCCTGAAATTCCTTCGGGCTTGATAATATTCAAAGGAGATTTGATATGACACAGAAAGATTTCATGGAGAAGCTTGCCGAGATTAAGGTTTGTCCAGTCGTAGTTATCGATCACGTGGAGGATGCCGTTCCTCTCGCACAGGCGCTCGAGGCTGGTCATCTTCCGATGGCGGAGGTTACCTTCCGTACAGCAGCTGCTGCAGATGCGATCGCAGCGATGGTAAAGGAGTGCCCGAATGTCGTTGTTGGTGCTGGTACTGTTCTCGATCGTGAGCAGTGCACACGTGCGATCAACGCTGGTGCTCAGTTCATCGTTTCCCCGTCTTTCTCAGATGAGGTTGCGCAGTGCGCACTCGGCCACGGCGTAGCTTACTGCCCAGGTACCTGCACACCGACCGATATCACAAACGCACTTCGTTATAACCTTCCGATGGTAAAGTTCTTCCCGGCGGCTGCATACGGCGGACTCAAGACCCTGAAGGCACTTTCTCCTGTATTCCCACAGCTCAAGTTCATGCCTACCGGTGGCGTTAACCTCGACAACGTGCTCGAGTATCTTGCCTTCGATAAGATTATCGGTGTAGGTGGAACATGGGTATGCAAGAAGGATATGCTTGTAAATAAGGACTGGGCTGGTATCACCAAGCTCTGCCAGGAAGCGTACGACCTTACACATAAGGCATAAGCGCATCAATCTCTGTATATCAAAATCATATATATGAACGGAAAATCCGGAGGACTTCGAAAGAAGGCCTTCGGATTTTTATTGAAGATGGGCCGGAGATGAAGAAACGAAGTAGAAGCAACATCGAAATGAAGACTTGCATTCCGGTGCTTTTTTTTGTATTCTAGGAAAGCACGGTAATAAGAAGAACAGAAAACAGACGCACGAAGCTCTGTGCTTCAAGTGACTTGTACAAATTATTTTCCGATGAGTGAAATTATGGTTGACAAAATGAAGCTTATTCGTTAATATATACAAGTCGCTCATAAAGAGTTGTCTGAGTCCGTAGCTCAGCTGGATAGAGCAACGGCCTTCTAAGCCGTGGGTCGGGGGTTCGAATCCCCCCGGGCTCATTCTCGAGACATCTCGAGAGATTTACATACTGGTTTGCTGAAAAGCAGCCGTAATATGGTGGGTATAGCGTAGTTGGTTATCGCGCCAGATTGTGGTTCTGGAGATCATGGATTCGAATTCCATTACCCACCCTAGCCAGCAGGCTTATCGAGGGGCTATCGCCAAGCGGTAAGGCACAGGCCTTTGACGCCTGCACTCGTTGGTTCGAATCCAACTGGCCCTGTTTTGCGAGGCTGTAGCTCAGTCGGTAGAGCACTTGACTTTTAATCAAGTTGTCGCGAGTTCGAATCCCGTCAGCCTCATCTTGATTTTTCAGACCTGTAAGTTGAGAAACTTACAGGTCTTTTTGCGTACGTAAACTTCGAAAAGTAACGAAAACCGACCGGATTCCTATATTTTGTGTTTGATTCCGGGATGGCATAAAAACAATCAGTCACCGCGTTTGTCGGTGAGTGCAACCATCGTCGCAAAGCGTGAAAATATCACACATTATAACCATGCAAATGCGGGTGACCTGTCTGGAGCTCATGGATTTCATTCGACTTCAAGTACCAGCTACTATGTCACGTTTCAGGTAGAGAGCGGTGACCGGATGGAACTACAGGTTTCAGGAAGAGAATATGGAATGCTGGCGGAAGGAGACATCGGAAAACTAACTTTTCAGGGAACGAGATACTTGTCATTTGAGCGCGCGTGATTCTGGAGGTGATAACATGAAAAAACGATTTATAACGCTCGGGCTTGTCTGCTTGCTTATGACCGGCTGTCAGGCTGCTCACGAGACGATACCGGAAACAACTACGATTGCGCCTATAGATTCTGCATATGAAGAAATAGAGACACATAACGAAGAAAGTGCAGAAGATGCATCGGTAGCAGCAAAGAATCTGAAAGCCGGAAGTTCAAAAGGAAATCCATCAGTTATCAAAATGGATTATGGCACATCCTCTATATATTCTAAAGCGGATAAGGATGTAGCGATAAAGATTATAATGAAAGAGTTCGAAGCATTTGAAGGCTGCGAATTACACAGTCTTTCGTATGCATCGGATGAAGAGTGCAACACGGCAGAGAATATCGCCTGGATGAATCGATTAAAGTCAAAGGATGATTCGGAAGTGTTTACGCAATGCATCGCATTTGACAGTAGCTTTCACTCGCCGAAGACGGATTCTGGGGCCTGGAATCCAGATGAAGAGTATACAGACTGGTCCTGGTGGCTTGCGCGGAGTGATGGTGGAGAATGGAAGCTGATGACTTATGGATATTAAAGTATTAGAAGTTGCCAAGATGTGCGAAGGATGAAGTAAGTGACAGAGAATGAGACCAGCTATGAAAAGTCAAGCATAGATTAGCAGAAAATTATCTTTTTTATCAGTGGCTATAAAAGGGTAACTCTAACAGAGCTCCCCAAAGGGT